>NZ_LXHX01000071.1:0-142380 GCF_001649495.1 Emticicia sp. MM
GCCTTTCCCGCTACTAAATCCACACAACTTTTATCTTTAATATTTTATTTCTATATAGAATACGAATTTTTTTTGCAAAAGGTTGCACCGAAGTGCGAAAATATTTGCGTTCTCAATTATGATTCAAAGATAAAACAAAAATATATGTTGTTACAAGTATTTTTTTATTTTTTTCTCTTTGATGACACAAACATATAAAGAATCTTATGCAATTGCAACAAAAAAAAATAAATTTTATTGTATGAAACCATAAAAATATTTTTTTATCGAGCGGTATCAAAAAAAGTAAAGCCACAACTCTTAATTTATGCTCGCAAAACAAAAGTAGAGTTATTTTTGGGTTTTCCTAAAAAATATGGAGTTTTATTTTCAAATTTTAAAGCTGTTTTAATTAATTATGTTTTCAGGCTTTTTATTTTTGAATATCCATTTGTATAGGTCTGTCAATAGTTCTAATTGCACGTTTGCTCCCAAGCTATAATAAAGACCATTGTAGTTTGTAGGAATATTTCTTTGATGCATAGCATAACGGTAGCCTCCTTGTACGGATAATCCACCCCAACGAGTAGCTTTCCAACCAATATAAACTCCTGCTTGAATCGGAATAAAATAATCTTTTCTTTTCCAAATAAGAATTTCGTTGAATAAGCCTACATTTTCGTTTTTGGTTGCACCAATACCAACTTCAACAGGAACGCTTACTCTCCATCGTTTATTATTGATGAAGTTTTTCCAGTACATTAGACTAAAAAAATACAAGTCAGTTTTGGTGTAATAGTCAAGATTTACTCGTTTAGCAGCCGATTTTCTTAGGTCGAGTAAGCGTAAGTAAGAATTAAAGTTGAGCCAATAATATCCCAAAGTAATCTGATTTCTTTTTCTACCTAAAATAATACCTGTATTTACGCCCCAAATGTTTACTCGTTGCTCTTTAATTATTGAGCTACGAGCATCCCAGTTGATGGCATAACTGAGCCGTGGTCGAAGACTATCTGGATAAGTGACAATTATGGTATCTGAAAGCGAATTTTGAGCGAATACCTTAAAAGAAAATAGGACAAACAATAAGCAGAGAAATCTACTATAAATTTTAATTCTTTTGAAATTCAAAAATATAATTTTGTTTATTTTCTTCACAAACGGTTTATTAAACTTATTTTTTAACGCAGTTATTTACGGGATATTATACTATTTGGCTTTTTAAGGTATTAAAAATTGTAGATTCATGATAAAAAAGGCTCTCATTTTATTAAATAAGAGCCTTTTCATCAAAAATACAGGATTTTATTTCTTTTTACCCTTTTGGGCTTTGGCTTTCACTTCTTGATAGGCCTTAAATTGCTCAGGAGTAAAGATTTTTTCAAGTTCTTTATCTTTCTTTGCCTCCAATGCTTCCATTTTTTCTTTAGCGTTGGCTATTTGGGCAGGCGTTGGTTGAGTGCTACCAAACTCTTTTTTGATAAGCTCGTATAAATCTTTCCGTTGGTAAGCATAATCTTCATTGAGCGATGAAACCAAGATTTCTTGTTCTTCATCTAACTTAAATTTCTTTACCATTATGCGGGTTTCTTCTTTTGCTACTTCGTCGGGGTCGGGTGGCGGTTTTGGTTTGCCATTATCGAATCCTGGATTATTGAAGGCACTGTTATAGCCTCGGCCATAACCACCGTAGCCACCACCATATCCACCACCGTAATATTGAGCATAGCTACTCAAGATACAGCCCAAAACGAAGATTGTCGAAAGCACTATTTTTTTAGAATGCTTCATAGTAATATTTGTCATTAATTTTTCAAGGTCATCTGATTGCTCAAATTTAATACATTCTCATGATTTTATAGAATTCAAACCGTTTTTTTACAATAAAAAAGCCCAAATTAGCGAACTAATCGGGCTTTGGGTAAGTAAGTTGTAGTGTTTTATCTGCTCAGTCGATAAAAACCGTTGAGTTTTATACCAATTTGCCAGTTTTCTTCTTGGTATGAAATCGGTTTTATTTGTGTAATAAAATACGGACTTAGCTGAATGGAATACTTTTGCCAACGCTTCTCAATACCTGTCGAAAACAGTAAATTATTGAAAAGCTGCGTATTACCTCTGATGCTAAATCGGAAATGGTCTTTATCTCGGAATGAATTTTGGTCACTGAAAGACACAAACTGACGACTGTAAACATCAAGATTGCTCCCAGCTGTTAACAAAACCGTAAAGTTTTTAGGTAAAGGCAGTCGATAATTAAAATAAACGGGTACTTTAAAAAGTGCCTGATTGATATGAATATCGTTGATTTGGCTATTATCATTGATTCGAGATTCGTATTCTTTTCTGAAATCTTTCTTGGTATCTCTTCTAAATTCTTCTTCATCATCAAAGTCTTTCTCATCAAAGAATGTCGATAAACCAATTCCTGTTGTAATACTCCATCGTTTACTTAGCAAAATATCGGTTAACACATTGAAACCACCGTATTCGTCGGCCATTTCTACGCCAAAACCAACTCGGTATTTTAGATTTGGCAGTGTTATAGTTGGCAATTTGAAAGATTTCTTCTCGCTTATTTTTACAGACGATTTTGGTAAAATGAAATCTCTTCTTGATAAGTCAAAAATAGCTTTATTTTCATCAAAATTGTAGCTACGATGCGATAAATGAGCATCATTGAATCGGAAGCTTTCAGTTGCTTTGGCGACCGAATTGGGCGTTGAAATTGGTAACGTTGCACCAATAACGTTTGCCGAAACCTGTTCAGTCAACACAAAATCTGCTTTTTTAGTATTTGTACTTTTTAAAGATATAGCGTTTTCGTTTACTGATTCGCTATGATACTTTGACTCCGCATTTTGCTTTCCGTCTTTTCTGACTGAGGTTTCCGTTTTTCTAACTTTAGAAATGTTTTTATCTAAATTATTTTCGCTTGAATTTGTTATAATATGCTCTTTATCAGTTAGTTCAATGTTGTTTTTTGTTTCTTTTGTTGATTCATCTGCAAATTTTGGAGAAGTGTTTGGGATAGTGTTTTTTGTAATTTCACTTTCCACTACTTCGCTGTCATTGTTTGCAGGTATCGGTATATATTTTGTGACAAAAACAGTATCTGTTTTTTCGATTACAATCTCCTTTGGGGCAATAGTCTTAGTTAAGGAGTCAGCTTTTGCTTGCTCCAATTGGGTATTCAGAACTGAAAGTTGTTTTAGTAAAGATTTATTCTCATAGGTTTTATAAACGGTTGTTGTTAGTAATGTAACGATGATTAAGGCCCCGACCGAGTAAGTAAGGACATGGCCAAAACGCTGCCAAAAACTCAGAGGGATGTGTTGGCCAACATAACTCTGAATTCGGTCGATTTCTTCGTTATTGAAAGGTGGATGAAAGTTCTCGACTTTTCGTCTGAACTCTTCATCAAATTTGTCAGTTTTCATTGAATTTATTTTTTCGAACTGCGTAAATATCAAATAAATGCGGATAATGAACTCTTATCATCTCCTGTAATTTTATGCGAGCATCTTGAAGGTTCGATTTTGAAGTTCCCTCCTGAATGCCCAGTTTTTCGGCAATTTCCTTGTGTTTATAGCCTTCAACCACATAAAGCATGAAAACCATCCGATACATCGGCGAAAGTTTTCTGACAAGGTCCATGATTTCTTCGGTCGATAATTTGCTGATTACATCATCATCAAAATCAGTGATTTCTATCTCATCGACAGCAATGTGTAATTGGTATTTTTTATTGCTTCGATAATAGTCAATGGCAGTATTTACCATAATTGTTCTAACCCATGCTTTGAATGGTTGTGAGTCATCGTATTTGGGTAGGTTGGTAAATATTTTTAGAAAGCCATCGTTGATAATTTCTTCGAGTTCTTGGTCGTTACTCGAATAACGTGAGCAGACGCTCTTGGAATACCCTAAAAAGAGTTTGATGAGCGTTCGTTGGGCTTGACCGTTATTGTCAATGCAAGCCTTAATTACGCTGTCGAGGTTATCTTCCGAAAATGTCTTTTTCTTAAAAAACAAGCTTGTACAATTTAGTTTAGGTATCTAACTCTCATTACGAACGTGGGGCGAAAAGGGTGGGGTAAAAGAAAAAAAATAGTTACCCCACCTTTTTTGATGGCCTTGCGTAATGGAGAATGAAAACGAATTATTAATACAAAATAAGCGAATTTTATGAGAAAGTATGGAAAAATGATGCTTTTGTGTGCGACTTTAAGCTTAGGCTCGTCTGTAAATTTGATGGCACAAGATTCTACAAAATCAGAAATGAAGACAGTTTTTAGTGGAAAAAAAGCAAAGCTGAAAGTAAATTATTTGGGTCTTTATCTTGCACCAGAGTATCAGTACGGGCAGGTCGGAAGCGGAACTACCTCGTTGGGTGGAGCAGCTTTGATGTTACAGTTCAATAAAAAGTTTGCCATCGGGGCAACGGGTTTTGGTAGTTTCCGTAATCGCCAAAATACTGATTTGAATGCACAATTTGGTGGCTTCAAGATGGAATATACTGTAATGCCCAATGCAGCAGTACACGTTTCATTTCCTTTGGTGATTGGCGTTGGTGGTAATGGATTTGATTTTGATGATGACCGAGGAGGCCGAGGTCGTGACCGAGATTTTGATGATATTTTTGATGATGATAATCGTTATAACATGAGTAGAATTATTCAACCTGGTATAAATGTGGAAGCTAATTTATCACGTTATGCTAAGTTTTATGTTGGAGCAAATTATCGTTTTGCTTTTAATCATCATTCAACAAATACTACTGATTTAAGTGGTTTTGCAGCAAATGCTGGTCTGAAACTGGGTATTTTTGATTATGCTTTGAAGAAAAAAGCTAAGAAAGCTAAGAACCCAGAAGAAGGTAAGATTTAATTTTTTTAAATTTTAATCACTATGCAACCAATTTAAAGTGCGTTTTCGTCCTTGTGTTATATTCCAAAAATTGTTGTAGTTGAGGCCTCGACTATTTTTACTAAACCTTGTTTTGGACTAAACTTTTCAATCATAAAAACCATTCAAAGCAGATGAAAAAAATAGTTGTATTAGCATTTTTTGCTCTTGGAAGCATTTATTTTATTGCGTGTAATAGAGATACTATTAGCCCAGATTCGATGTCGATTGATGCCGTTTCGGCGGCTACTGCCCATGATTCTACCAAACATAAAGGTGATTCATTGCATAAACGCCACGGAGATTCTTTGAAACGTGGAGGCAAAGATAGCCTACATGTAAAAATGCCAAAAGATTCATTGAAAGTAAAACCTGATTCGCTTACTGGAAAGCCAAAGAAAAAGAAGAAAGGTAAGTGATTTTTGCATATTTTGGAGCGTTCTGAATATTAACACTCAGAACGCTTTATTTTTGCTGTTTTATATAAGCAATATTTACAATCGTATTTCGATATTTACCCGCACAAAGTTTTTGAAAGGACGTAACCATCCGTTGAATACCAAATGAACAATCTGTGTTGTCAATTAGATTAATAGGTAAGTAATCTTGAATTCTTCTGCAACCTTTTTCTTGAAGACTTCGTCATTCATTCCAAACGATTAGCGTAGGTAGAATGAAATTTATGAAACTAACCGCTTCTTAATTATTGATAAACTTTTCTCGCATTACCCCACTTATTCAAGTTGGTTTACGTATAGATTATAAAGTACCATCAAACCTATTTTTTTATGCACGAACAACAGTCTTTGCTCGGTTTTTTATCTGTGGCGTTTTTGGCAGGAGTGGCCAATCTTTTTATGCCTTGCATTTACCCGATTATGCCTATGACGGTCAGTTTTTTTACTAAACAAACTGACGGCTCACGCAAAGCCATGTTTTATGGTTTTTCAATCATGTTTGTTTTTGCTCTGATTGGCTTCGTAACAATGGCTTTTGGAGCTCCATTTCTCAATTTTATTAGTACACACTGGTTGCCAAATCTTATTTTCTTTGTTATTTTTATTGTTTTCGGAATCTCACTTTTGGGGGCTTTCGAGATTGTGTTACCACATCAATTCGTTAATCGCATTGATGGAATGTCGGAAAGTGGTGGTTGGTTGGGGATTTTCTTTATGGCCTTAACTTTGGTGGTAGTTTCGTTTTCTTGTACTGCTCCGTTTGTTGGTTCGTTGCTGATTTTGGCTGCACAGGGAGAAGTTTGGCGACCTTTGTGGGGAATGTTGGCTTTTGGACTTCCTTTTGGTTTAGTTTTTACACTGTTGGCCATGTTTCCTCAATGGCTCAAAAGTATGCCAAAATCAGGTGGGTGGATGAACGAAATGAAAGCCGTTATGGGTTTTGCTGAATTTGCTTTGGCTCTTAAATTTTTAAGTAATATAGACCAAGCCTATCACTTTGATTTACTACACCGAAATACGTTTTTAAGCATTTGGATTCTGATTTTCGGAATCATCGCATTTTATATTGCAGGTTTCATTCGATTGCCGAAAGATACCAAAGTAAAAACCTATCACTGGTCGAGAGTAGCTTTTAGTGCTATATTTTTTGTGTTTACATTTTATCTCATTCCAGGAGTTGTTCAAGATAAACCGCTTGAATTACTTTCGGGAATACTGCCTCCGCAAGATAACCAGTCTGAATTGGCGGGAGTTTCGCCCGAAAAACTCCGACCAATGCCGCATGGTTTGTCAGGTTTTGTCGATTACGACGATGCTCTTGCCTATGCAAAAGAAGTGAACAAACCACTTTTACTCGATTTTACTGGGTACGCTTGTGCGAATTGTCGAAAAATGGAGGAAAATGTCTGGGTAAAACCAGAAGTTTTAGAACGTTTGAAACAAGATTATGTGATAGCCTCACTTTATGTCGATGATAAAAAAGAATTGCCCAAAGAAAAGCATTATACTTCAACCTACGATGATGAACTAAAAACAACCGTAGGTGATAAAAATATGGATTTAGAAATCACGAGATTCAACAACAATGCCCAACCGTATTATGCCGTAGTTGACGCCAGCGGAAAAACAATCGTTGACCCAATTGGCTATTCAAGCGTTGAAGATTTTGTTAAATTTCTTGAAATTGGTAAAAAGAAATAGATAAAGCCAACCATTTTTATTTCAGTTTCGTCTTTAGTTAAGAGGTGTCAGTTTTCTAAAACATACCCCACCCTTTAGCAATGACTTACGTAATTAAAAGTATTAACCGTTATTAAAAAAAAGAAATTATGACACGTTACGAATTTTTGAAATCAGCAGGTTTTAGTGGAGGAGCTTTAATGGCTTTGCTTACATCATGCGTCAGAGAAGATGATAAATATGTAAATGCTTTAACGGTTTCGCCAGATGGCACAACAACTGGTACAACCACAACAACCACGGGAACAACAACTGGCACAACAACAGGAACTACGACTGGTACAACTACGGGGACTACGACTGGTACAACTACTGGAACAACTACAACGACAGCAACTGGAGTGATTTCGACTGAAGAACTCAATAAAATAACGAGTACGAAAGTGAAAATAGACTTAACATCTGCCACTTATGCTAAATTAAAAACGGTTGGGGGCTATGTAATTGTTAACAATATTGTAATTGCACTATCTAAGTCAAATACTTATGTGGCGGCAACTGTAACTTGCTCACACGAACCAAAGAAAAGAATTATTTACAGCAATAACGAATGGTATTGTACTGACCACGGAGCAAGATTCTCGTTGACAGGAGCAGGTTTAAATTCAAACGGTAGAGCTGGGCTGGCTGTTTATAAAGTTGCTACCGACGGCACAACATTAGTCGTTTATTAAGAGAAAACCGTTAAACTAAACTAAAAACATGAAATTTTTAAGCATTCTTCTCACATTCTTAGTGCTCGATGGCTCTCCACAATGGGGACTCGATTTCGATAAAGCAAAAGCCGAGGCTGTTCAGAATCATAAATACATTATTATTAATTTTTCTGGTTCGGATTGGTGTGGTCCGTGCATTAAACTCAAACGAGATGTCTTAGATACACCCGAATTTCTGACTTTTGCCGATAAAAATTTGGCTTTAGTTCGTGCCGATTTTCCAAGATTAAAGAAAAACCAATTGGACAAAAAGCAAACTGCTCAGAACGAAGCCCTCGCCGAAAAATACAACCAAGAAGGCAAATTCCCACTCACAGTTTTAGTGGGTGCAGATGGAAAAGTTTTGAAAGAGTGGGATGGTTATCCAGCAGGAATTACTACTGAATCTTTTGTGCAGGAAATCCAAAGTATTATCAATGCCAGAAAATAAGATTTTTCATAAAACACTCCGACTGATGGGTAATCGCTTTACTATCAGTGTAGTAAGCGAAGATGGAGCTTGGGCAGAATCACAAATTGAGGCTGCAATTGTAGAAATCAGTCGGATTGAAAAACTCTTGACTACGTTCAGCGATGATAGTCAGACCAACCAAATCAACCAAAATGCTGGTATAAAACCTGTAAAAGTTGATAAAGAAGTATTTGACTTGATTCAGCGTTCGCTCCGAATTTCATCGCTCACTGATGGAGCATTTGATATTTCTTATGGCTCGATAGATAAGCGTTTCTGGAATTTCGATAAAGAAATGACCTCTCTTCCCGATGCCGAAGCAGCCAAAGAATCAGTCAGATTAATTAATTATAATAATGTGATACTCGATACTGAAAATCAGACTGTTTTCTTGAAGGAAAAAGGTATGAGAATTGGTTTTGGTGGAATCGGAAAAGGTTATGCTGCCGAAAGTGCCAAACGTTTACTTATAAAAAATGGTGTAAAAAGTGGCATCGTAAATGCCGCTGGTGACCTCACAACGTGGGGAAACCAACCTAACGGGAAACCTTGGACAATCAGTATAGCTGACCCCGAAAATAAGCATGAAGCATTTTCGTCATTATCTATCAGTGGGTTGGCGGTTGCTACTTCTGGGAGTTATGAAAAATACGTAATTATTGACGGTAAAAAATATTCACATACGATTGACCCCAAAACTGGATTTCCAGTGTCAGGAATAAAAAGTGTGACGATTATTTGTCCAAATGCCGAATTGGCCGATGCAATGGCCACACCAATCACAGTTTTGGGTGTTGATGCTGGTCTTAGCCTTATCAATCAAATGCAACAAATAGCATGTATCATCATTGATGATAGCAACACAATTTATACGTCAAATAACATTAATATTTCATAAAATGAAATCAATCAAAATAGTTGCTCTTGTAGTTTGTTTACTCGGCTCAATGGCTTCGTGTGTAACGGTGAAAGAATATCAAAAAAGTCGTATTAACGATTCAGAAATGGAATTGGCTGCTCGTAAAGCCGAGAAATTTGAAACCAGTTTTTATCTCTATCGTGAAGGGGCTTCAGGGGCAAATGGTGGGAAAAGTGGTGGAGGCTGTGGTTGCAACTAACAATGTTGGACGAAATAAATTTTCGTTAAATGTTTGATATTAAGATAGTTATATGCCAAGAGATAAGGTTTCTAATGTCACATAATGAGTAAAACAGCCGAATGCGTTGAATCCTTTTCTCGGCTACCTAAACAATTCCTATTTATGAAAAAAGTAATAGTAACAATTGGTTTATACGTTGGTATGTTAAGCGGTGCTTATGCCCAATACGATAATACCAAATTCATATTTAAAAACAAGAAAACTGAAACTACTAACACAAAGCCAACATCGAGTAAAGAATATAAACTAAGCTCTAAGCCCGTTGCCGAAAGTGGTTTTCGTTCGTTGAAATTAGAAGAAGTCAACCTTGTTTCGGCATATTATGCTCAAGACGGTAACCATTCGGCCGTGACTGGCGGGATTGGAACAGAAAAGTTGTTTGATATTGCTAATTCGTTGGATATCAAATTATCATTTACCGACAAAAAAGCTCGTAAACATTCAATCACTGCCGATGCTTCTGTTGATTATTATTCATCAGCTTCATCCGATTTGATTGACCCTCGTTCGGTTTCATCAGCTTCAATGTCGGATGTTCACTTTTACCCAACTTTGTCATGGAGCCGAAAAGATGATGGAAAACATAATACTGTTGGAGCAAGTTTATCTTATTCAACCGAATGGGATTATAAATCTTACGGTGGAAATCTGAGTTTTTCAAAATCATCGAAAGATAATAATACCGAATTGAGCCTAAAGTTGGGAGCATTTTTTGATACTTGGTCGGTAATTTTACCTTATGAAGTTCGACCAGATAATTATGGTTCGGGAGCAGAAGGTGACCAAAATATTGACTTTAAACGCCGAAACTCATATAATTTATCAATTGGAGTTTCGCAGGTTATTAATAAACGTTTACAATTAATGGCGGTTATTGAGCCATCTTATCAAGAAGGGCTTTTGAGTACGCCATATCACCGAGTTTATTTTACTGACGGTACGCTGAAAGTGGAAAAACTACCAGGTACTCGTGCGAAATTACCAGTTGGTTTGCGTGCCAGCTATTTCTTGGGTGATAGATTTATCATTCGTTCGTTTTATCGGTATTACCAAGATAATTGGGGTATGAAAGCACATACAGTCAGTGTTGAGGTTCCTGTAAAAATAACCTCGTTTGTGTCGGTTACGCCGCATTATCGTTTTAATAGCCAAACTGCTGTTGATTATTTTGCTCCAATCAATAGCCATAAACTGACCGAAACTTATTATACGTCAGATTTTGATATTTCGGATTTTAAAAGTGCATTTTGGGGAGCAGGAATTAGAATTGCTCCGCCCGATGGTGTTCTCGGAATTAAACATTGGAATACTGCCGAGCTTCGTTATGGACATTATAATCGAAGCAATGGCATGGTTGCAAATATCATTACATTGAGTGCCAAATTCAAATAAATTGCTAACGGAGAGCAAGATTCGTGGATGAAAAGAAAACAAATTTATTGGCTCATCGTATTTTTAATAGTTGTTCAAGGTAAATCATTTTCGCAGGTAGTTCAGCAAAAATCTATTCGGAACCTGATTTATCTTGAAGCGTTCGGGGCGGGAGGTTATGGCTCGTTGAATTATGAACGAGTAATTTTTCAGCAAAAAAATAAGCTGACTCCCAATTTAAAAATTGGTGTTCGTCTGGGAATTAGCACTTTTCATCTCAAAGATTTTAACAATAAGTTTAATCCTGATGTTATTATTCCAGTAGCTATCAATGCTATTTATGGAAAAACGCATCACCTTGAGGTAGGATTCGGACAGACTTTTTCGAATGTAACTCAAACAAATAGCACAACGTTTGCCGTTGAAAGGCAAACAACCTTGAATTCAAACTTTACTGCTGGTTATCGTTATCAAAAATCGGAGCGAGGCATCATTTTTCGCTTAAACTATTCACCTATTATTTCATCAGACAAGTTATATAACTCATGGTTTGGGTTATCAATAGGTTATGGTTTTTAACGAAATTTTATGAAAAAAATCTTTTTGTTTCCACTACTCAGTTTATTGTTTTCTTGCGAAAAAGAAACCGAAATATTTGAAGTTGAAAACCTCAGCCGAGACTACATAACGGTTTTAGGACATGGCGGAATGGGGATTTCGTCAATTTATCCAATCAATACTTTCGAGTCTATCATGAACTGCCTAAATTTAGGAACTGATGGCAGTGAAATTGATGTTCAAATGACCAAAGATAGTGTTTTGGTGGCATTTCATGACTCAGATTTGAGCGAAAAAACCAATCTAACAGGTTCAGTCAGCCAATATACTTTTGCCGAACTCCAAGCGGGCTATTATGATGAAATGCCTTATAAGTCTTATGCAATCATCTCGCTCGACCAATTATTCTCAAATATTGATGATTTATCTTCTCACAAATTTACTTTTGATTGTAAACTCTATAATGCAGACAAAAACGATGATGCCTATTTAGGCAGATTTGCCAACGCAATCGAAGCAATTGCTCTGAAATACCAAATTCAGCGAAAACTTTTAATTGAATCAAACGATAAAAATTTCTTGACGCTTTTGCGGGCTAAAAACTATAGTTTCAAACTTTTTATCTATCCGCAAACTTTTGAAGAAGGTTTAGAAACCGCCCAAGAATTGAATTTATTCGGAATCACGATTGCAAGTGAAGATATTACGGCCGAACAAGTACAACAATCGCATGATGCTGGTTTTAGGATAGCCGTTTGGAATGTGCAAACCGAAGATGAAAACATTGCAGCCATCAGAAAGAACCCCGATTTTATCCAAACTGATAAAGTGAAACATTTAGTAGAGGCCATGGCGGCTACTGATGAGGTGTATTATGCGATGTTGAAGCAAAGAATAAAGGCGGATTCTTTGCTTCGTAAATAGAGTAGTTGCTGAAAAATTTATTTAAATGCTTCTGGATAAAGCCTTTTTTGCTGATTGAATAGTTTATCTAAAACATCAATTTCGGCTAAATAACTGATACAGATAATTGAAAAGATTATAGGAATGAGGGCTGGATAGTTATTGCTCAAATCTGTTATAGAAAGTTTAAAAAAGATTTGAAATATCAAAAGCGAAGACCCAAAAGATGAACTCATGATGTAAATATTCTCGAATTGTAGCAGTGGTTTCGTTACACTTCTTTTTACTTGAATAGACTTTACAATGAATATTACATTAAAAATCACAATTGAGGCATAAAAACAGTAAGCAATGAAATCTTTGTTTGAGATTTCGAAAACTTTATAGCTCATCAGCAAAATCATTGCAAACAATATAATTTTGGGTAATCTGAAATATTCAATAAAACTTTTTCTAAACAACTTTCGGCCTTTGATGGCTGCTTCCATCCCTTTTTTCTCGACAAGTTCACTGAAACCGAAAATTCCAAATTGGGCATATACTTGTTGTAGGGCAGTTTCAAAATTGATATTGCTTGTACTCATTTTCTCTTCGATTGAAGTAGCCAAGTGGTCAACGAGTTCGGTCTGAACATCATAATGTTCTACATACTTTTTGCGTGTAAAAGCGTATAGTTCTTCAATTTGTGCTTTGGTTAATTTCATAGTGTTGCCAATTTAGGATTTAAGATTAGGTTTAAATTTTCAGCAAAGGCACGGAGTTCGGCTATTCTATCAATTGCTACTTCGTTTCCTTTTGGTGTGATTTTATAGTATTTTCTTACTCTTCCTTCTACTTTTTCGGTTTCAGCCATCAAAATCTCTTCTGCTTCAAATTTATGAAGAATCGGGTATAAAGCCCCTTCAGTAATTTGAATGTCTTCCTGTGTTATTTCTTTTACTTTTTGCGTAATTTCATAGCCGTACATTCGGCCATTGTCGTGTAGCAGTTTTAGAATTATCGTGCTTAAACTACCTTTTATGTGTTGATTCATTGCTGATTATTTATTTCAATGAGCGAATATACATAATTTTCTTATACATCAAATTCTTATGTATTATTTCTTGAATAAAAATTAAATTTAATTTTTATTCACTCCATTTTATTTGCCATTGACTCCTTAAATATTCACGTTCGCTCTATTTCAATAGTTGGTTGGCGTTTTTGAAGCGTTATACAATTGTTTAAATCATTAATCAACAACTTTATTAATTCAATCGTTATGAAAAAAATTAAAGCCCTGTTAGGAGTAAGTATTCTTGTAAGTTCATTGTCTTTTGGTGTGATGTCTTGTGATGACACTGATGAAACACCAGCAGCAAAAGATGTCGTAGATGTAGCGTTGGCAGATAGTCGTTTTTCAACATTGACCAAACTTTTAACTGACAACGGACTCGTTTCGACCTTGAAAGGTACAGGTCCATTTACGGTTTTTGCCCCAACAAATGATGCCTTTGCCAAAATTGATGCAAGTAAATTGACTAATGCTGAATTAGTTAACATCTTGAAATCTCATGTGATTAGTGGAAGAGTGTTGGCGGCTGATGTACAGTCAGGAACTGCCACAACGCTCGGTTCGTCGATTTTTCTTTCAAAAAATTCTACTGGGGTTTTTATCAATGGTAATAGCCAAGTTACAACTGCTGATGTTTCTGCATCAAATGGCGTAATACATGTGATTAATAATGTAATTGTGCCACCAACCAAAAGTTTGGTTGAAATTGCACAGGGTGATCCAAATTTTTCTGAATTAGTATCTTTGGTCCTTGCTGCTGATGCTTCGGTTGTTACAGCCCTCTCTTCTGCTTCTACAAGTGGGCTTACAGTTTTTGCACCAACTAATGCAGCGTTTACTGAATTGTACAAAACAATACCAAAAGCAACATTGCTTGACCCAACTAATAAAGCTCTGTTGACAAGTGTTTTGCTTTATCATGTGGTTCCTGGCAGAGTATTTTCATCGGATTTACCAAATGTAAGTGGCGAAGTCGGTACTGCTAATCCTGCAGCAAAACTTACTTTCGATTTGGCCGGTGGAGCAAAAGTGAAAGGAAAAACAAGTGGAAATTCAAACATAACTGCCGTGAATATTCTTGGAACAAACGGCGTAGTTCATGTGATTGATAAAGTTTTATTGCCGTAATTATAGTTGTTTTTGTGTTGAAGGTCGAGGTATTCTTCGGAATGCTTCGACCTTTTTTTTGAGATTTATTTAAACAATTTTCAATCAAAAAGGTTATTACTTACATAAACTACCTATTTATTTATTACTGTTGAAATTGACAAACTGCTTTTCCCTTTGAGTAAAATAAGTAATAATTAGTCTAAATTCAAGAGATAGATGAGGGGGTTAATATTTGAGGAAAAGACACTCACGGTAGATAAAATATCTGAACTTCTGAAAGATTTTAGTTCAGAAATCAAAATACAAAAAGTTGAGTCTATCAACAAAAATTTTCGTTGGTTTAGTCCAATCGAATTCCAGCAAACAGGCAAATCCAATTTCAAAAATCGTTTTTTAGTAAAAACTGGCAATAATATCTTGTTCAAAAATATTGATGAGATTGCCTATTTTTTCGCTGAAGACAAAATCGTTTATTTGGTGGCAAATGATACCAAACAGTATATTGTGGATTATCGTTTGGAACAGCTCGAAGCTTTGCTGAATCCACACGTTTTTTATAGAATTAATCGAAAATTCTTTGTAAAAATTGATGCTATTCTCAAAGTTAAACAACTGTCTAATAATCGTTTACAACTGTTCTTGAAACCGCATTTCGAGCAGGAGATTTTCATCAGTAAAGAGAAAGTAAAAGAGTTTAAGGCATGGCTTGACCAATAAAGGGGCTATTAGCTTACCTGTTTTTTCTCTATAAACTCCTTGAATGTCTTGCGGTAGGTATCGCTGATGGGAATAAAATTTTTGCCAATCTGTATTTTTTCTTTGTCAATAGCATCAATGGCGTCGAAGGCAATTATATAAGAATTATGAACTCGAATAAATTGATTTTCAGAGAGTTGACTTTCCAGACTTTTCATGGTTTGAAGAGTGACAATCTTTTTGAGCGTTGAATCTTTATCTTTGGTGTGAATGCAAACATAATCTTTCAATCCTTCAATATACTGAATTTCATTGAGGCGTATCTTGACGAGTTTTGTGCCATCTTTCACAAAAATAAAACCGTGATTGCCTTCTGAACTGACTAAAACTTCCTGCACGATTTTTTCTTGAACGACTGGTTGGGTAGCGGTTAAACGAATCGTAGCTTTTTCGACTGCTTTTAGGAAACGTTCTAAGCTAATTGGCTTTAATAAATAATCGAAAACTTCAAGTTCGTAGCCCTCAAGGGCATATTCAGAGTATGCGGTAGTCAAAATCACCAAAGGTTTTTTTTGCAGAATTTTCAGCAATGTAATGCCAGTAATTTCGGGCATTTGGATATCCGAAAATAATATATCGACCGTATTTTCACGTAGAAAATCTAAAGCAGTCAATGAGCTCGAAAACGATTTTAGCAGGTTCAAATGTGGAACTTTCTTCACATAAGCTTCCATTAGGTTTCGAGCCAATGGTTCATCTTCGATAATTATGCAAGTCAACATTAATTGTCAATTATAAATTGTTAATGAATAATTAAGCCAAATTCAGTTTCAAAACCACGATATAATCTTTATCATCTTCGTTGACAATCAACTCATAATTATTTGGGTAACTAAGCTCCAAACGACGGTTGACGTTCTGTAAACCGATTCCTGATTTCTCGTTGGTTGTTTCGAGGTTTGGTGGCAATTTACTGTTTTCTACGCAATATGTACATTGTTGTCCATCAATATGTATTGAAATATTTACATAGGCGTTGGTCATGCTATTGCTCACACCGTGTTTGAAAGCGTTTTCGAGGAATGTAATAAAGATAAGTGGTACAATCTGCACTGAGTCAGGGTTACCCTCGATATCAAAAGTAATTGGTACTTGGTTGTCCAGACGAAGTTTTTCGAGACTGATGTAATTCTTCATATATTCAATCTCCTTAGTCATCGAAACCTTCGGATGATTAGAGTCATAGAGCATATATCGCATCATTTGCGAGAGTTTCTCAATCACTTCGGTCGTATTTGGTGAGTTTATCATCGCCAAATAATAAAGATTATTGAGTGTATTAAACAAAAAATGCGGGTTTACTTGTGCTTTTAGAAAACGCAGTTCGGCGGTTAATTTTTCATTTTCAATCTCACTTTTTTTAGCTTCCAGCTCAAACCAGTCTTTGGCAAAGCGTAGCATCCCGATAAAAATAGCTATAAAAATAGCAGCAATTACGTGCTGACTTATAAATTTTGATGAATATAAAAAGCCTTTCGCTTCCTTGATTTCTAAATAAATATATCGCTTTAAAAAGATATGACAGGTAATGATAATCGTAAAAGGTATCAAAAATTCAATTAAATACTGTCCAAAGTTTTTATGAACCAAGAAACGTGGCAAGCAAATAAAGTAATTGAAATAGCTTATCAAAGCCATGAAAAATATTTGCGTAGAGGCGTCGAAGAATGACCTTTCATAGTTTGGTTCTTCTCCGTGGCGGCTGAAAGTAATCTGGTAAAAAAAGAAAGAAAAATATAACGCCCAAAAAGATAGGTGTAATAACAATATTCTGTTGGTTGTTGACCCTCCAATTTTCTTGATGAAATTCTGCATTGTTTTTATAATTAAACGATTGCCAGATGTATGATAGGCTTCATAAATAATATCAAAGTTTGTTTAAAAACTCGGTTAAATGCAACCTGTGTCTTTAAAAAGTACCCATTTTAACCCCTATTTTCTACAATTAGTACAATTTTATCGACATTTCGGTTTAACTATTCTACGCTTCGGTATCGTCGAAATATCCGCCCAGTCGTCGAGTTGAACGCCTTACTTATCTATTATTAAAAATAGTCTCAGAATTTAGTGATTGATTTGTTGCAGAATTCAGCGACACAGAGAAGTTGAACAATTCTTAGAAACCGACATTCAAAATACTAAATAATAAAACAATGAAGAAGTTAGCATCAATTTTTACACTTATAATAGCTGCCACGACATTGGCAACTGCACAGTTTGGCCCTGGTGGTCCAGGCGGAATGGGCGGCGGACAAAGAGGTGGCGATGGCAATGGAAGACCAAAAGCTACACCTGCTGCACCAACGCTTAATCTTGACGGAGACGCTCCAAAAGGAAATTCAAAAGTTTTTGGTTTTGTGGTTGACGAAAGCGTTTCAACAGCCGTTGAATTTGCTAACGTTGCTCTTTATACTAAAGATACAAAGAAAGTAGTTGATGGCACAATCGCTGACGAAAAAGGTAAGTTTTCAATGAACCGTGTGGCGGCTGGCGAATATAACTTGGTTATCACATTTATCGGTTTCACAGATAAAACCATTGAAGTAAAAGTTGAAAAAGGCAAAGACAACGATTTGGGCGTAATAAAATTGGCTCAAAGCGTAAAACAATTGGATGAAGTAACCGTAACAGCCGAAAAATCAATGATTGAAGAAAAAGTTGATAGATTGGTTTATAATGCCGAAAAAGATTTGACCTCAAGAGGTGGTGATGCTGCTGATATTTTGCGTAAAGTTCCGATGCTTTCGGTTGATTTAGATGGAAACGTTTCGTTGCGTGGAACTTCAAACATCAGAGTTTTGATTAACAACAAACCCTCTACAATTGTGGCAAGTAGCATTGCTGATGCCTTAAAAATGATTCCTGCCGATTTGATTAAAAGTGTTGAAGTAATCACGTCACCATCAGCCAAGTACGATGCGGAAGGTTCGGGTGGTATCATTAATATCATTTTGAAAAAATCTACTTTACAAGGTTTAACGCTCAACGTTGATTCGGGTGTAGGTATTCGTGGCTCAAACTTGAGCTTAAACGGAAACTATCGTCAAGGTAAACTGGGCGTAACGTTGGGTGGTTTTGGCCGTGCGTTCTATAATAAATCGTTGGTTACTTTAGATCAAACTACGCTAAGAAATGGTGTTTCGACTCTAACAAATCAATCGGCAGATGCGAGTGATAACGGACTTTTTGGAAGATATAATTTAGGTTTTGATTATGATCTGGCCAAAAACCAATCGCTTACTGCTTCGGTAGCGTTCGGTACTCGTGGTTTTAGCCGTACACAGGATTTTACAATCAATCAGTTTACAAATAATGTTTTGAATTCGACTTCTTATAGAAATGTTGATAGCCGAGACGCCTCAAATTCGGTTGATTTAAACCTTGATTATATTCGTACTTTCAAGCCTTCACAAGAGTTTTCGATTTCTGGTCAATACAGCCAAAATAAATTAACTAATAATTTCTTTACTGATTTGTTGGGTAATTCACAAGAGCTGGTAAGCCGCCAAAAAAACTTAAACCAAAACTTTAACAAGGAAATTACTTTGCAAACTGATTTTCAGACACCAATCAAACAAAATCAAATGTTTGAGGTAGGTTTAAAAACAGTAAGACGTCAGGTAGATAGCGATTTTGAGTATTTAGTGGCTAATCCAACAGGGTCGTTTTCATCAGATGCCCGTAATCCAGGAGGTTTATTGAATTATAGCCAAAATATTGCCGCAGGATATGTTTCATACACTCTTACAACAAGGAATAAATATACGGTCAAAGTGGGTACTCGCTATGAATATACAACCATCGACGCCAACGACCAAAACAATGATATTGTAATTCCTGCTTACGGAAATCTTGTGCCGAGCATCAATATTTCAAAGCCTTTCGGTAAATCATCGACCTTGAAATTGGCTTACAATAACCGTATTCAAAGACCAGGTTTACAACAACTTAACCCAAACCTTAATATTTCAAATCCTCAGAGTATTTCAGTAGGTAATCCAACTTTGAGACCCGAAATCTCAAATAACGTTGAATTAGCTTTAAGCACAAATATCAATAAAACATATTTGAATGTTTCGGTGTTTGGTCGTCAGACAAACAACTCAATCACGCGTATTTCGATGCCGTCAGATTCGGTTGTTGGGGCAATCATTACCACATTTGAAAATATTGGTAAAGAGCAAACTTTCGGAACAAATATCTTCGGAAATTTCTTCTTAACACCAAAATGGACATTGAATGGAGGAGTTGATATATTCTATAATTATTTAGAAGGACAACAAACTGGTTTAGATGGGCTTTCGGCAAAAATAAGTAATGATGGTATCGTAGTTAGTGGACGTTTACAATCGTCAATTTCTTTGAAGAAAGGTTGGGCTGTTCAAGCTTCAGGCGGTTTCAGAGGAAATCGTGTGCAGCTTCAAGGTTCACAAGGTGGAATGGGTATGTATTCAATCGGTGCAAGAAAAGAATTTGCTAATAAAAAAGGTAGCATCGGTCTTGCTGCTGAAAACTTCTTCGGAATGAAAATGAGAAGCACACTAACCACGCCAATGTTTAATCAAGTAATGGTTAATAACCTTTATAACCAAAACGTGAAACTAACTTTCAGCTATAAAATTGGTAAAATGAAATTTACTGAAAGCAAAAAATCGAAAGTGAAAAACGATGACGTGATGGGCGGTGGTGATAATAACTAAGAATAACATCGAAGAATGGTCTTGGAGAAACTGATTTCTTCGAGCCATTTCTCAGGAAATATAAAGATTTTTATTTTGATTAGGTTGAAAAATTAGAAGGCTTGCGATTTTCAGCAAGCCCCTTCTTTTATCAAAATAGAGCCTATCTTTCAACGTTTATTTGTTTTCTAACGTATTGTATAAAATTTCGATACCTTTACTTCGATTAGAGTTTTAATTATTAATGTTTTATCAACCTAAAATTATCCTAAAACTATGAATCAAGAAATTATCAACCTTTTCGATGAGTACACGCACAAGCCACTCACTCGAAGCGATTTTATGACACGTTTGGCAAAGCTCGCGGGTGGTACTGCCGCTGCGATAGCCATTTTGCCATTATTAGAAGTAAATTACGCCCATGCTACTACCATTGCTGAAGACGATGAAGACATAACTACCGAAGAGGTTACTTACGAAGGCGATGGCACAACAATGAAAGCCTATCTGGCTAAACCTAAGAAAATTTCTGGGAAAATTGGTGCAGTTTTAGTGATTCATGAGAATCGTGGACTTAATCCGCACATCAAAGATGTAACTCGCAGAGTGGCAAAAGCAGGATATTTAGCTTTGGGTGTTGATGCACTTTCGCCGTTCGGGGGTACTCCTGCCAACGAAGATGAAGCTCGTGGTTTGTTTGCCAAACTCGATGCTCAGAAAAATATCAATAATTTTGTAAAAGGTTTTGATTACTTACGCTCACTAAAAGAGTCTAATGGAAAAACCGCTTGCGTTGGTTTTTGTTGGGGTGGAGCAATGGCTAATCAGATGGCCGTAAATTCGCCGCAACTCAATGCAGCAGTTGCATATTATGGTCGTCAAGCAGAAGCTGCTGATGTGCCAAAAATCAAAGCATCTTTGATGCTACATTATGGCGGACTTGACGAACGAGTAAATGCAGGAATCCCAGCTTTCGAGGCTGCACTAAAAGCCGCAGGCACAAAACACGAGATATATGTTTATGATGGAGCTAATCACGCTTTTAATAACGATACCGCTCCAACCCGATATAATGCCGAAGTAGCCAAATTAGCTTGGGAGCGAACGCTTCGTTTGTTTAAAGATACTTTATCTTGAAAATAAAATTTATAAAAAACTAACCTAAAATTTACGAATATGTTAAAGAAAATTGCTCTTGGAGTTGGGGTCATATTGATTCTGATTCAGTTTATACATCCAGAAAAAAATCTTTCGGATGATAATACGTATGATATTTCAACACAATATGCAGTACCAGCCGATGTAAAGCAAGTCCTTCAAGTTGCTTGTCGAGATTGTCATTCCAATAAAACTGAATATCCGTGGTACAACAATATCCAACCCGTTGCCTTTTTCTTGGCACATCACGTAGATGATGGTAAAAAACACCTCAATTTCTCAACTTTTACTAAACTTCCGATTGCCGTACAAAATCATAAGCTTGAAGAAGTGATTGAGACCGTCGAAGAAAACGAAATGCCTTTGGAATCTTACACGGCTCTTGGCTTACACAAAGAAGCTAATCTTACCGATGCTCAACGTCAATTAATTGTTGAATGGGCAAAAACTCAGATGGCCACACTAAAGGCCAATTACCCTGCCGATAGTTTAATAATGAAGCGTCGCAAGCCTGAAGGCGAAGCGGGTAAATAATGCATATAGTCTATTTCGTTAATAGATTGTTAATGTTGTTAAAATAATTTGTCAAGACATTATATGTCATTACATTTGTCCAGCGTATTTAGTCTAATTATTCATAAGTATTAACCAAAAAAACACAGTAAAATGAAAAAAATCACAGTACTTGCTTTTGCTTTATTAGCATCGGTTGCATCTTTTGCACAAAAATGGTCACTTGACAAAGCTCACGCTAAAATGACTTTCACAGTTACTCACTTAATGATGTCAGAAGTTGATGGTGTATTTAAAAGCTTTGATGCTTCAATCACTTCATCAAAAGAAGATTTTTCAGATGCAGTTTTTGAATTGACGGCTGATATGAAACAAGTGACTACTAATCAAGAAATGCGTGATGGTCACCTTCAAAAAGAAGATATTTTTGATACAGCTAAATTTCCAACTTTAACTTTCAAAAGTACATCAATCACTCCAGCAGGTCCAAAAAAATATAAATTGGCGGGTAATGTAACAATGAAAGGAGTTACAAAACCAATCGTTTTAGACCTTACATTGGTTGGTACAGGTACAAACCGTCAAGGTAAAAAATTAGTTGGTTTCAAAGTAACTGGTGCGTTGAAACGTACAGACTTTGGTGTAGGTGCAATGCCATCAGCAGTTGTAGCTGAAGAAGTAGAACTTAGAGCAAGTGGCGAATTTGCTGCTCAATAATAATTAGGTTTTATACCTCAAAAAAAGCATACTGAGAAAATATTTCGGTATGCTTTTTTGTTTTATGACAATCGTCATATTTTTTAAAAACTGACTTTGATAGCTTTGCCTATTCAGATTCTAAGAAAGAAAAATATGACATCAGTAAACGACCTCATTGATAATTCTAAAATGCTTCAAATGATTACGGAGCGATTAGAAACTACGCCTAAAACCAAAGCAATTACTCATCTCGAAATGAACCCCGAGTTGATTGAACTGATTTTGGATTTATACAATGACGATGAAGATTTTCCTTTCGAGAAAATGCAGAAATTTTCGGTTGCAGATATTCTTGATTATCTACAAGCAACACATAAATATTATTTAAGCAAGAAATTGCCCGAAATTGAGCAATCATTATTGCATATTTTTAGCAAATATGGTCAAAGTCACCAACTTTTGGCGAGTTTGGCAATTTTCTTTAATAATTATAAAAATAAGCTCGTTGACCATATTCGTATGGAAGAAAAACAATTGTTTCCGTACATACGCCGAATGATTGTTGCTTCAAAAGTGAAGCCCGTATGTGCTGAAAGCCTTGAGCTTGATCCCGAATTTTCAATAGAAAAATTTATTGCCAGCCACTCTCCAATAGAAGATGAGTTGAAAGAAGTGAGCGAAATAATCAAGCAATATTCTGACAACAAAACCACTCCATTACCTTACAAAGTTTTCTTGAATCAGGTTGAACTATTTGAGCTTGAACTCCGTAAGCACGCAATCATCGAAGACCACGTTTTAGTACCTATGGTAGTAGAATTGGAAAAGAAAACCAAGCATTTATCTTTGTGAACATAAGTAATTTGAGACTTAGGTAAAATGTATATGGTATTACAGTGGAGAGACTACTTATTACAGACTATTTTCAAAACACATACCTCAGATAAAAATGCAAGGCTCGGTGAACATTCATCGGGCTTTTTTGTTATTTTTAGAAATCATTTTCAAACATTCACGCCTATTATCATGAAATACAAATTCATCGTTTTCATCGCTTTACTTTTGCAGTTATCACAAACTTTCGCACAGCAAACACAAAAAGGCTTACTTTGGGAAATTTCGGGTAACGGATTATCGCAGCCTTCGTATGTTTTTGGCACAATTCATATGATTTGTCCAGATAAGTTTTTTGTTCCGAAAGGCACAGAAGAAAAACTGAAGGTTGCCCAACAAATCTTCTTAGAGATTGACATGGACGATCCACAAATGATAATGAAAACTCAAAAGCTGATGATGTCGAGTGATGGGAAAAAGTTGAAAGATATTATGAATGAGGGTGATTATAAGGTTTTTAGTGAATATTTTAAGAAAAACGTAGGCATGGATGTAACGATGTTTGGTCCAGCAAAACCGATGCTCTACATGAGCGTTGCGATGATGAAATCAACGGGCTGTTCGATGCCTAAATCTTACGAGGAGTATTTTGTGAAAGAGGCCAAAACTGAAAAAAAAGAAGTTTTGGGACTCGAAACCATTGAAGATCAAATGGCTGTAATGGACAAAGCACCGATTGAACAACAAGTTTCATGGTTGATGGAAATTGTAAACGAAAGTGAGAAAGGTAATGAAACCTACAATCAAATGATTGATTTGTACATAAAACAAGATGTTGAGGCTCTGACAAAAATGATTTCGGAGAAAATGGTGGGCATGAAAGGGATGGAAGAAGAGCTGTTGGATAAAAGAAATCAAAATTGGATTCCTGTAATCGAACAGAATATTAAGCAGAAGTCAACTTTTTTTGCCGTAGGAGCGGGGCATTTGGGCGGAGAAAAAGGTGTATTAAAACTTTTGAAACAGAAAGGATATACCTTGAAGAGTTTAGAGTAATAGATTTTGAAATTTCTCAGAAACGAAACAATCACGGCTTATTTATTGCTAATAAGCTACTTAATGCTATATTTGTAAGTATTAAAGCTTTCACAAGTCCTATTTAATTATTAAAAAATTGCAATTTAACGAACTTAACCTTCATGATGACGTACTGACAGGAGTGGACGCCATGAATTATTTACAAGTCACTCCGATACAAGAAAAAGCCATTCCGATTATTCTTTCTGGAAAAGATTTAATAGCATCGGCACAAACAGGCACTGGCAAAACCGCAGCTTATTTGATTCCGATTTTAGATAAAATTAGTCGTGAACCGAGTAATCATACTTCGGCACTCATATTAGTACCTACCCGTGAACTTGCCAAACAAATTGATGAACAAATAGAAGGTTTTAGCTATTTTATTAAAGCTACCAGCATTGCTATTTATGGTGGAGGGAAAGGCGAAGACTGGGACCAACAACGCAAAGCTTTGGTAAAAGGTGCAGATATTATTATTGCTACTCCAGGCCGTTTGATGGCTCACATGAATTCGGGCGAGGTAAAATTTGATAATTTAAAGTGTTTGATACTTGATGAAGCCGATAAAATGCTCGATATGGGCTTTTCGGAAGATATTCTTTTTGTGTTGAAACATTTACCTCAAAATCGCCAAAATCTAATGTTTTCGGCCACAATGCCTAAGAAAATCAGAGATTTTGCTGATAAAATCCTCAAAAACCCTGAAGAAATTCGTTTGGCAGTTTCAAAACCAGCAGTGGGAATTGACCAACAATTTTATTTAGCTTCTGATGAGCAAAAATTACCATTGTTGATTCATCTGATGAAAAATACTGTCGCCGAATCGGTCATTATTTTTACCTCACAAAAGTCGATGATCGATAAAGTTGTTCGGATTTTAAATCGAAATAAATTTGAAGCAAAAGGTATTTCATCAGACAATTCGCAGGAAGACCGTGAAGAATCATTGAGGGGATTTAAGAATAAACAATTCAAGATTTTGGTAGCAACGGATGTGCTTTCGAGAGGAATTGATATTAATAACCTAAATTTGGTAATCAATATTGATGTGCCTCGTGATGCCGAAGATTATATTCACCGCATCGGCCGAACCGCCCGTGCTGAAACTACGGGTACGGCTTTTACTTTTATCAATGAAAAAGACCAATATCGTATCGCAAACATTGAGAAATTACTCGAAAGAGAAGTAGAAAAACAAAATATTACTGAGAGTTTAGGACTCGGAAAAGCACCTGAATACAAAGCATCACAAGCTCGCAAACCTTACCGAAAACCAAGTGGTAAAAAGAAGTTTTTTAACAAAAAAGGTACAGAAAATAAGAAGCCAACAGCAGGCTGATTTAGAGCCCCAAAACAACGCAGCAATAAATAAAAAAGCAGTAGTAATATTAATTGCTACTGCTTTTTTATTTATCTAAACTTTATGTCATTAAATGACACAAAATAGATTGAAGAAATATTAATTATTTGGTGGGCTGTGTTGCTGGTGCAGGAGTTGTTGCTGGAGTCCCACTTGCAGGAGCTGCGGCTGGTGTAGCTGCTGGAGCAGTTGGGCGAGCTGTAGCTTTTTCTACATTTAAGCCGTTATCATTGGCCGCTGCACCTGTTTTGTCCAAAAATATACCTGCTGTTAAAGCACCTACAATGATGAATGCAAAAAAGCCCCAAGTAAGTTGCTCAAGAATATCGCCAGTGCGTTGTACACCAAACATCTGTGAACCAGCACCACCAAATTCGCTCGAAAGACCACCACCTTTTGGGTTTTGAATCATAATCACTAATACTAACAAGATGGCAACAATTACCATTAAAACTAAGACTGTAGTGTACATTTTTACAATGAATGATTAACTTATGAATAATATTTTTAAATTTCCTTTTATTTAAGAAATGACAAAAAATATGCTGAAAGACTTGATAATGAATGAGTTATTTGAAAAGTGTTTTCAAAAACTATTGCATTTTTCTTTGTATGTCAGCTATTTTTTCCGCAAAGTAAGCACTTTTTTCGGGATTTTTTACTAAAAGTTTCTTATAAACTTCAATTGCTTGATCGAAACGACCTTGACGAGATAAAATCTTGGCATAACTTTCGGTTAGCAGTGGCCCTTTGAGAGTTGTACTACGCTCGCTCAAATCTTCTACTTCTTCGTTGATTCCACCTTGTCTGATTGGCTGAATGCGTGGTTCTTTTTTTATAAATTGTTCAATAATGGCCAATTGTTCGTCTTGAATATTTCTTAATGCTGGTTTTGCAATAGATTCTATTAATTCTTCTTCCAATTTCTCACGGTTTAATTCTTCTTCAATAGTTCCTTGCGAAAATTTATGCTCGATTGGAATTTCTGATATTCTGATAGTCGGTACAGAATTCCAATCCATGTCATTTTCGATTACTTTTCTTAGTGCATTTCGGCTGAGTGCATAGATGGCAGCTTTCCGAACAGCATCTTGGGCAATTTCGGGTGCTTTTGTATAAATTCCTTTGGCAATGAGCGTATAACCCAACTGAAAATACGGGAACTTCTTAGTTGCATTTTCCATCAGCATTATATCATTAAGTGATAATGCCTGTGGGTTGCTCATGTAGTCTATAAAATTATTTTTATTAAGCATATTTTTGTTTAATGGATAATGTATAATTGACAATGAATAATTGTAATTCA
The DNA here is from genome assembly GCF_001649495.1 of Emticicia sp. MM. Classification (NCBI taxonomy): domain Bacteria; kingdom Pseudomonadati; phylum Bacteroidota; class Cytophagia; order Cytophagales; family Leadbetterellaceae; genus Emticicia; species Emticicia sp. MM. The sequence continues at coordinate 26,794 of NZ_LXHX01000071.1, forward strand.
TTATACATTTTGCATTGTTCATTAAATGATTACCACTGTGCGGCTGTATCGGTAAAAATATTTAACACGAGTTGGTCAATTATCTTAGGAACTAAACTACTTTCTACTTGCGAAAGATTTTGTTCTTGTGGAAAATCTTGATAAAAAGAAAATTCTTTTTCAAAACTTTCATCTTCGTATTTTGCATTAACAAATCTCACTTCTACTCTGATAGTTAGTCGGTTAAGGGCTGCTTTGTCACCAGATGTTGCCGAAACTGGCGTTAATTCATAGCCTACAATCGTACTTTCGAGTAGTAAGTCTGCATCACTTGGCTTGAGCTTTAGACTCGTATTACGCTGGTAATATTCTTTCAGTTTTTCTGTGAATGTTAATGTAAGATTGGCAGGGCCACCAGCCGTTCCCATCGCTACATTCTGAATCGTAATCGTCTTTAAGTCGTCTTTGAGCGTTGTACCAGTGAAAGAGTAAATCTTGCAAGAGCTTAGGGAAAAAAGACTAATGACTAATGAATAATTGATAATGAAGAATGTTTTCTTTAATAGTATTCTATTAAAATTTCCCGTTTCCCATTTTCTATTTTTCATTAAAAAATTATTCATCTTCAATATCATATTGTTTGATTTTTCGGTAAAGTGTACGTTCTGAAATTCCTAAATCTAAAGCGGCATATTTGCGTTTGAAGTTGTTTTTCTTCAAAGCCCGAACAATCATTTCTTTTTCTTGCTTTTCGAGAGAATACGAATTTTCTTCGGTTTCATGCGAAATATCTTCAATATTTATCCTGTCACCCTGTAAGCTATCAATTTTGATAATATTTTGATTATCAATGGGTTGGTAGTTCGGGTAGTTCGTTTGCTGTGGCGGATTATAAACAGTTGGAGGAATTAAAGCCACACTATCTTCTTGGTGAATATCTTCAAATAAGCCTTGATGCTGCTGCAAAATATCTGCATTCATCGAAACACTACCTGCTTGCCCGCCTTGCATGAGCGAAAGTACTAATTTTTTTAAATCAGTCATATCTTTTCGCATGTCAAATAGCACTTTGTATAGTAAATCTCGTTCCGAAAAATTACTATCATTTCCGCCATTTAAGCCTTTCAATAGTGTAGGAAGGCCACTTGATTGCTCACGAGGTAGATATTTTGCTAAAATTTCGGCCGAAACAAGGCGTTCAAATTCAAGAATTGTGATTTGTTCAGCAATGTTTTTTAGCTGACGAATATTTCCTGGAAAACGGAAGTTCATCAACATTTGCGATGCACTTTCGGTCAAATCAATGGGACGAATATGATTTTTTTCAGCAAAATCGGTTGAGAATTTTCTGAAAAGTAGTTCAATATCGTAGCCACGCTCACGAAGTGAAGGAACTCTAATAGGAACTGTATTGAGACGATAATACAAATCTTCTCGGAAACGCCCACGTTCAATAGCGTCAAGCAGATTTACGTTGGTAGCCGCTACCACACGCACATCTGTTTTCTTTACTTTAGATGAACCGACTGGAATAAATTCACCGTTTTCGAGTACACGAAGCAATCGTGCTTGTGTACCGATGGGCATTTCGGCAATTTCATCTAAGAAGATCGTACCCGTGCTGGTTGTTTCAAAGTAGCCTTTTCGGTCGTCGATTGCTCCTGTAAATGAGCCTTTTATGTGGCCAAAAAGTTCCGAGTCAATCGTTCCTTCGGGAATCGCTCCGCAGTTAATGGCTATAAATGGCCCGTGTTTGCGAGAGCTAAGTGCGTGAATTATCTTTGAAAATGATTCTTTACCACTACCACTCTCACCATTTATCAATACAGTCAAGTCAGTAGGGGCTACCTGAATCGCCACGCTGAGTGCGTGGTTCAACGCAGGAGCATTACCGATAATGCCGAAGCGATTTTTGACTGATTGTAATTCTGTATTATTGCTCATTTTAATTGCCTTTTAGCTACTGGGATTGATCTTCCAATTAACTATTAGTTATAGAACTAAGTAATTATTAATTCTACATTTTTAATTTCACGTTCATTTAACCGCCTTTCCAATCAAGGTTGCCGACGAACATTCGGTTACTAAAACATTTACATAATCGCCTTTTTGAAAATTCTCTCTTGGGAAAATTATCATTTTGTTTTGGTCGTTTCTTCCCGAGAGATGTTCTTGCGAACGTTTTGAGAAACCTTCAACCAATACTTTATAGACTTTGCCAAGCGAAAGTTGATTGCGTTCTAAAGAGTGTTCACGTTGACGAGCTATAATTTCAGCCAATCGACGGCTTTTTACATCATCTGGCACATCATCTGTTAATTTCTTAGCGGCTGGAGTATTGGGTCTTTCGGAGTAGGCAAACATATAACCGTAGTCATATTTCACGTAGTCCATCAACGAAAGTGTATCTTGGTGGTCTTCTTCAGTTTCAGTGCAGAAGCCAGCAATCATATCTTGCGAAATACCACATTCTTCGCCCAAAATCTCACGAATACGGTCGATTTTTCCCATGTACCACTCACGGTCGTAGGTACGATTCATCAATTCCAGAATACGGCTACTACCACTTTGAGCAGGTAGGTGAATGTATTTACAGATATTATCGTACTTTTTCATGGTGTAAAGTACTTCGTCGGTAATATCTTTCGGGTGAGATGTCGAGAAACGAACCCTTAAATCTGGACTAACTTGTGCCACCATTTCGAGCAAATTTGCAAAAGTAACTGTCGACTCATCAGCCGATTGCCATTTATACGAATCAACGTTTTGTCCCAGAAGAGTCACTTCTTTATAGCCTTGATTGAATAAATCGGTCGCCTCTTTGACAATTGAGTTGGCATCTCGGCTGCGTTCACGTCCACGAGTGTAAGGCACAACGCAGAAACTACACATATTATCACAGCCACGCATGATGCTAATAAAAGCCGTTACACCATTAGAATCCAAACGAATTGGGGTAATATCGGCGTAAGTTTCTTCACGAGAAAGAAAAACGTTTACAGCTTTGTGGCCTTCTTCCACTTCGTTGATAAGGTTTGGCAAATCACGATAAGCGTCGGGACCAACCACCATATCAACAATTTTTTCTTCTTCTAATAATTTAGTTTTCAGACGCTCGGCCATACAGCCCAAAATACCGATTTTAACATTCTTACGTTTGTTTTTCATCGGTACAAGGTGTTGAAGGCGATGACGCACTTTCTGCTCGGCGTTTTCACGGATAGCACAAGTATTGAGCAATATTAACTCAGCTTCTTCAATTTTTGAAGTGGTAGCAAAATCATTTTCTCTCAGAATCGAAGCTACAATCTCGCTATCGGCAAAGTTCATCTGACACCCATAACTTTCTATATAGAGTTTGCGAGAAGCCGTACTCTTTTCATCTTCACTGATGCGAGCCACATCAAGGTCTTTCTTATCTTCTTCGTTGAGAATCTTTAATGAGTTTGTAACTAATTCCATGTTATTTTTGAGTGTAAAAGTTCAATTTTGGGAATTGGACTACAAAATTACAACAATACTGACAGATTGTCAGTTTAAAATAACTTAATTTTTTAGTGGAAAGTTTGATGAATGGTATGAATGGTCATTGAAACGAATAATGAGGCAGATAAATGGCTATTAATCAAGTCAATAAAATCTAATGATCTGATATTTTTAAATGAAATAAATTTCATTTAAAATGTATATTTTGCACGATAATTCAACCTTTACAAAAAAAATGCCTCTCATAATCACAATTATCGGCCTTATTGTGCTGATTTTACTTATTTCTTATTTCAAAATTCATACTTTTTTAGCCTTTCTGATAGTTTCGTTGGGAACTGGATTGGCACTGAATATGAGACCTGAAGCAATTCTAAAATCAATTCAACAAGGGACAGGTAGCACACTCGGTTCGATTGTGGCCATTATTGCACTCGGAGCAATGCTCGGAAAATTGGTGGCCCAAAGCGGAGCTGCTCAGCGGATTTCTACCAAAATGATGGAACTCATCGGCACAAGTCATGTGCGTTGGGCATTTATGATTACTGGCTTTTTGGTTGGGCTTCCACTGTTTTATTCGGTCGGATTTATGTTGCTTGCTCCGTTGGTTATTACGGTGGCTTATCGTTTTAAATTACCAGCGGTTTATATTGGTTTGCCGATGTTGGCTTCGTTATCGGTTACACAAGGATATTTACCGCCGCATCCTGCACCGTTGGCAATCGTGAAGCAGTTTAATGCCGATATGGGGCTTACACTTTTCTACGGAATCATCGTTGCAATTCCCGCAATTTTAGTTTCGGGGGCTTTGTTTGGTTCAACTTTAAAAAAATACACGACATTACCCAATAAAGCATTTATTGCTCCCGACCTTACAGACGAAGAAATGCCTTCAACTTTTAATAGTATGCTCTCGGTTTTGTTGCCAATTATTCTTATTAGTTTTGCCACGGTTGCTGCTTCTTATCTTCCCGAAAACTCTTTTTTGCATAAAAGCTTCTACTTCATCGGCGACCCAGTTGTGAGTATGTTTATTTCGGTTTTGGTTGGAATTTATTTGCTTGGAATCAAACAAAATAAATCAATGTCCGAAATAACCAACCTTTTGGGCGATTCAATCAAAGACGTGGCAATGCTATTTCTGATTTTTGGCGGTGCGGGTGCTTTAAAACAAGTGCTGACCGATGGGGGCGTAAGCCAATCAATTGCTGATATGATGGCAAATTCTTCGCTTCATCCTTTAATTTTGGGCTGGGGAATGGCGGCCATTATTCGAGTAGCCGTTGGTTCTTCAACGGTTTCGGGGATTACGACTGCCGGTTTTATGTTGCCATTACTCGCTTCAACTAATACCGAACCACATTTAATGGTTTTGAGTATCGGTGCAGGAAGTATGATGTTTTCGCACGTAAACGATGCTGGTTTTTGGCTTTTCCGAGAATACTTTCAGCTTTCCATGACCGACACCCTCAAAACATGGTCAGTTATGGAAACTCTTGTGTCGGTTACTGGGCTTTTAGGAGTATTAATTTTGAAAAGTATTATTGGTTAAATGACATTTTTGACATCAATGAGATAATTATTTAATAAAATATTTTCACAAAATGATATATTTGTTCGATTAAAGACCACCATGCTGTTGGTTTAAAAACAATTCTTCACAATTTATTTTATAGAGAAACTTTTTATGAAGTGTACAACTTTGCTTTTGCTATTTTTGAGTATTGTAACATTTGCTCAAGTTAATTTAAATCCATCAATAACTACAAATTCCGAAAGTAATTTCCTTTGTAATCAAAAAGAGATTATTTTATCTGTAAGTATTAAAAATAGTGAATATACTTATCGTTGGTACCGAGATGATATTGTAATAGCTACTTCAAACACTCCATTCTACACGGTAAATCAAGGAGGAAAATACTATGTAAAAATTACAGGTAAAGATTTTGAACAAAAATCTGATGAGATTTTTATCAATGATTGTGAGGTACAGTTGCAAAAAAACTCTGTCATTGAAGAGCTAAAAGAGCCGAGTTCTGAGTCGAAACAAAAAGAATTGTTGGCTAACTTTAATACAGCCTCGAAAAACTATACAATTAAATTAGCACAAGGTTTACCTCAACTTGTATCCACAAATCCAATTATTTGCGGAGCAAATACCAGCACAACACTATCCGTTACGAATACAGACCCCAGCTACACTTATACTTGGCTTTATTCTACTTCATCGTCTGGAAATTTTTCAACAATTTTGAATGAAACTAACTCGATGTACACTACATCTACAGTTGGGTATTATAAAGTCTTTATTAGCGACGGTAGTGGAAATATTACAATAGGACCTTTGTATGTAAGTAATACTCCCTATGGTATTATTAGTGATTCTTTTAATAATCCGTTTGGTACGATTAATACAACAGTCGGGCAGCCAGTTCAACTCAAGTTTACGCTTTTTGGAACAGGGCCATGGACAGTGAATTATTATGATGGAAGCTCAACAAAATCTGTACTTGCAGCAACTTCTCCTTTCTACTTGACTGTTTCGCCAACACAAAACCGGTCATATTATATTTCATATTTATCAAATAATACTTGTTCGACAGGCTTCAATGGCAATAGTGGATTGGTAAAAGTAGTGGTTGATGCCACTACATCCATAAATCTTACTACACCTTCTACTACATCGGTTTGTCCCGGTGGAACTATCGAAATACCTTACACAACAGTTGGTACTTGGACAGATGAAAGAAAAATTTATCTCGAATTAATTAATTCAAGTGGTACATCTACTTATAGTTCATATGGATATTATTCGTCAAATTCAATGCTTTTTCCTATACCAACGGGTATTTCGTCAGGAAATTATAAAATTAGAGCTTCTGTGAGTTTACCATCGATTACATTTCCAGTAGTAAGTTCATATACCATAAATGTTTCGGGTGGGGTATGCAATCCAACAGCTTTTATTACAATGGGGTCTTCTAATGTTGGTTGTTCAAGTGTATCGCTTTCGGCCTATCCATCATCAAGTGATTATACATTTCAATGGCTTTTGAATGGAAGTCCAATTAGTGGAGCTACAAACTATTATTATGGTGCCACGCAAACGGGTAGTTATTCAGTTGTAGTTTCAAAGTCAAGTACAGGATATAGCTCTACATCGGCAGCACAATCAGTAATTGTTAATTCTTTGCAAGCAAAAATTACATCAAATAATCCCTCGCTTTGTGGTTCAAATATAGCAGCTACGCTTAATGCTTCGCCAACAGGTGTAGGTTTTACATATCAGTGGTATAAACAATCATCATCAGGAAGCCTTGAGTCTATTGATGGAGCAACTCAAGCAACTTATACAACTAATGTTACAGGACAATATTATGTGAATGTCAATAATGGAAATTGTAGTAATATGTCAAATAGTTACTATGTCGGAACAGGCCCGATTGCTATAATGACGAATATGAATGACGAGAAGTACAGTAGTGTAAATACTTCGGTTGGACAAGCAGCACAATTAAAAATAAGTTTGTATGGAGGTAGTTCATGGACTTTTTCTTATAATGATGGTAGTAACACAAAAATTGTAGCGACAAACACAAGTCCCTTTATTTTGACATTAACCCCAGAACAAAATAGACGTTATAGTATTTTTAATGTAACAAGTAATTGTTCAAATAATAATGGTTACACTACTGGTTATAATAATATAATCGTAGCCCCCGAAACCGCAATCAGTCTGACTACTCCTGGTACGATCACAGCTTGTGCTGGTGGATCAATTTCAATACCTTATAATACAATAGGTACTTGGACAAGTGAAAGAAATATAGCTCTGGAATTATTAGATGCAAGTGGAAATTTTATAAGTACTTATTCTTATGTGTCTGGTTTTGCAACTAATCCTATTGTATTTCCTATTCCTGAAACTTTGCCTATCGGTACATATAAAATTAGAGCATATAGTACATTACCTTTCATAGCGAACAGTACTTCGTCCACATATTCTATTAATGTAAATAGTACGGGATGTAGTAGTTCGGCTATTTTCACTGTCAGTTCCACTAATGTTTCTTGTACATCTGTTTATCTTACTGCTTACCCGTATTCATTATCGAATGCTTACAGCTATCAGTGGTATCTAAATGGGAATCTTATACCTAATCAAACAGGGCGTAATTTTACTGCTACCCAAACAGGTAATTATTCTGTGAGAGTTACAAGAGCAAGTTCAAACTATGACCAGACAACTTCACAGCAAACTATAACAATAACAGGTTTTAATGCATCTATTACATCGCCCAACAGTGTTATTTGTGGAACAAATACGACCGCCACATTAAATGCAAGTTTTGGTGGAGTTGGTGCAACTTATCAATGGTTTTATTCAGCTTCAATAAACTCATTTATACCAATCGATGGAGTTACAGGACAGGCATATACTGCTACTTCGGTTGGATACTATAGAGTTTTGGTTAGACAGAGTAGTTCTGGGTGCGAAAGCTTAAGCTCGCCATTTTATGTTGGTAATACTCCTTATGGGGTTTTGAGTGACCAAAATGATAATTTAAATGCTATAGTCAACATTTCGTCAGGGCAAACCGCTAACCTTAAAATGACGTTGCATGGACAAGCTCCGTGGGTCGTAAAATATTATGATGGTAGTCAGACAAGAGTCGTTAATGTTACTTCAAGTCCATATATTTTACAAGTAACACCTAATCAAAATAAGATGTACTATATATCAAGTGTTAGTAATTCTTGTGGCGATGGCTATGGAAATGGCAGTGTGCTTGTTAATGTTGATAATTCAACTTCAATTTTACTTAATACCCCAAATAATACAAATATTTGTACTGGAGGTTCTATCGAAATACCATATACTACAGTAGGGACTTGGACAAACGAAAGGAGTATCAATATTGAACTAATAGATGCTAATGGAAACTATGTTTCAGGAAGTGGAATGACGATGGCATTTACAAACCCTATTAGATATTTTATTCCTTCATCTTTAACACTCAATGGTACATATAAAGTTAGAGTACGTCCAATTTTGCCATATATGAGCAATTATACCACAAGTACTTATACATTAACAGTAACAAGTACAGGATGTCTGCCTGCTGCTGTTATTTACCTTGGAACATCCAATAATACCAATTCTAATTCAAATAATATATGTGGTAATGCACCTTTATTTGCTTCACCAAGTGGAAGTGGAAATCTATATAGTTGGTATAGAGATGGTAATTTGGTTTATACTTCAACTGGTTCGTCAAGTTATTTTGCCTCAACAAGTGGTAATTATAGTGTTATTATATCTAATTCATCAACAGGATATAATTCCACATCATTAAATTATCCTATTACAATAAATATGGAGTCAGCTAATTTTTCTGGTAATCCAGTATTGTGTGATGGTGGGTCTGCAATAACACTAACTGGTGATCAGACTTCGGGAAATTATGAGTGGTTTTATTCACCTTCTGGTGTTGGTTTCACTAAAGTAGTTGGTCAAAGTTCATCTACTCTAACCACTTCTAACCCTGGGATATACTATTTTGCGGTTAATAATGGAGGCTGTCAGGCTATCTCAAATACTTATCGTACTTGCCCTATACTATTAAACTACTCCTCAGCTACCGTTTGTCAACAAAGTGGCTTGTCGATCACTTTTAGCTCATATTTATATTTAACAACAAAATATACTTTACAATTGATAGATGCTAATACAAATGTTATTGTGAATGATAATTTAGCCACTGTAATGGGCTCGACATCAGTATCAACTTATACGCTATATTTTAATTTACCAAGTACAGTAGGAGCGGGTGCTTATAGATTACGAGTAGTGTCTAATACGCCCAATTACACATCAACAAGTGTAGGTGTACTTACCGTAAACACATCTACTTCATCCACTGCCCCTACACTTGGAATAAGTCCTAATGTAATTACATCAATTCCTCAAAATGTTGTTCTTACAGCTTCGGGGTGTAGTGGTACTGTTTTTTGGTCAAACAATGTTCAGGGAACTACGCAAGTAGTGAGTGTACAAGAGACAACAACGTTTACAGCCTATTGTAATGTGAATAATTGTAATAGTACATTGTCGAATATAACAGTAACACTTCAGTGCGACCCACTCGAACCAAATAATACTTACTTGACACCAACGATAATTACTAATAATACTTATCAGAGTGTTGATGTCTGTTTAGACAGCGGAAATGATAAAGATTATTTTGCCTGGGTTAATAATGGTAAAGTGTACTACATTTTAGTCCGTCCTTATAGTAGCTCCAATACAGGCAATTATAAGCTATCAGTATCGATGAATAATGGTGTATTGACAATGGAAACCAAAGCAATCACGGGTGGGTCAAATTTGGATACCTATATAATATTATATGATTCTGATGGTATTAGCGAATTGGGTTATGATGATGATTCAGGCGATGGTAATTTTTCATTATTGAATTATATATTACCAACAAATCCTTGTCCTTCGAGTTTAGAATTATACTCATCATTATTTGATGTTTTGAGTGGGCAAATTACAGTGCCAAAAGCAATACAAATTACATCTTCCAATAAATTAAATAATAATTCAGTTACCAATTATAGAGCAGAAAAAGCTATTATGTTAAACCCCGGTTTTGAAACAAAATATTCATCGACAGGTACTTTTAAAGCTGAAATAAAAGGTTGTAGTGATAATTAATTCTAAGTCAGTCTTTTTTATCTATAACCTTTGTATTTAGGTCTATTTATTATTTGAAATATTCGAGTGATGCTTATAAAAAGGGCTAATTAAATGAAGCTCGTAAGCTTACTTCAGAGTAAAACTATTCAGAAAAGGCTCAATAAAAGGCTGATAAACAGCATATTTTGTAGTTTCAGTCGAAAACGTAACGATATAAACTTTGCTTGATTTTACGTAGTAGTATTGTCGCCACGTTTGTTTATGCGTGTCTTTTTCACCTGAGTAAGTAACTCTAACGACATTTGATTTTAACTTCTTTTTCTCAATTACTTTAAAGTTTTTGACAACTTTTGGCAAATAACCAATCGAATAAGTGGCGTATTGGTCGGCTGTGTAGCTTGCTGAGGGCAAAGGATTGAACGTAAGATTGATACTCTCGGTATATCCATCAGGCCAAGAAAGTGTATCTGCAGGCGAAAGAATAGAACATTCATTCACCGCACAGCCCGCCTTTAATCGCCAAGAACTTGGATAGTCGATTTTATAGGGTTTGAAGTCTAAAACTTTTATGCTATCTGCTACAGATGAGGCATTGGCCGTAAACCCGAGAAAAATTAAGAATGTAAAGAAAAGGTTTTTCATGTTTTTTGAGAATAGTAAGATTTGATGTATCATTCTTCCTCATTTTTTGATTTCAAACGAAAATTTGTGTAAAAATGAAGAATAATTATTGTGTATTCATGCTTTATGATAGAAACCAATGCAAAATAAACATAGCTTTCTGAAAAATTATAAATGCACACTTGATATTTTAGATTCTACAAAAATTATTAGATTTGTTTTTTCAAAATTCATGCTGACAAAATCTATAAGACTTCCACTTTGGCTAATTTCTTTCTATTTTACGTATAGCCAAACTATTTTTGCACAAACGTTAAGCCCTGCTTCAGTGTTAAGCGATTCTTTGATTTGTGCAGGCGAGGAAATTACGGTTAAACACACTCCCGAACCTGATTATTCTTTTTATCAGGTTGAAGCGATAGATATAAATAATGGGTTTGTATATCCGTTGGGCAATTTATATATCTTACCTAAAAAGGATAACCATTTATACATTAGTACAGAAAGTTTGTTGCAGTTAGCTCAAACATCAGTATTTAACGTTCAGATTTCTGCCTTTAATTATTTAGGCATACTCTTAAACAAGGTTATGCTAACTCAAAAATTGATTGTTAATCCAAGACCTAACGTAGTTCTCAGTTACAGTACAGGGCAAGCTTTAGAGTATCGAACCTTAGGAGAATATCTATCTTTAAACCTTATAAAATTAAGAGGTAAACTTCCTTTTTCATTTGTCATCGAAGATTCGATTAAAGTAAATATGCCTGTTGATACGTTTACGTTTGTCTATGATAAGCGGTCAAATGAAAACTTTTTTTTAGGTGATTTAAGAGATGCCAATGGTTGTAATAATTCAATTGAACACTTCAGCGTAGGAGCTTATCACGATTTTGAAACATATATCCAGATTTCTGAACGGAGAACAACAGCAGAGCCGTTGAAGAATAAGTTTTTTTGTAAGGGTGAGGTATTAGAGGCTCGTTTGAAAGTTAAAGGCGTAATTCCAGAAAATCTCAGATTTATTCCCAAGTATCGCTATCATAATAGCCCCAATTGGCAAGAACTACCAGTGTTATTAGATTCGGCTGGGATATATTTAATACAACTGCCGTTGATGATTGACGAAGGAACATATAAAATGTCTTTTTTCCCTGATAATCCGATGTATAAAACAAAAGTTGACAGTGAGCATGAAGATGAATTTACTGTGGTAGAAAAAATAAGTGCGTCAATTTATTCAAATGGACAGATTAAGGTTAATAAGAATGAAACATTTTATTTAAAAGTATTAATTAACAAGAATAAAGGGAATCCGACTTACATTAATGCTTATGAAGTTGTATTAAAAACTAATTTTAATAAGCAAATAAAGTTGCAATTACAAAATTTTGAAAATTATGTAAGGATAGATACTTTAACACAAACAACAACATTCTATATTGCGAGTATTAAAGCCAAGGGGAAAAATAATCAAAGCTTCGAATTGTGTGAACAGGCCGTTTTATCGGGTCAAGTTACAGTAGAAGTATTTGAGAAGTCCAATAAGGATATAATTATTACTTCTTTGGAAGTTTTTAGAGACCAATGTGGTGAAGGTACTTTTAAAGTTAGGTATAATGTATTAGGTAGTGTTTCGAATTTCGATTTCAAACTTCAATTAAAGGCTATTAATTCAAGTAGTCAAGATGAAACTGCCTATTTTGATGTCCCAACAACAGCACTTGGAAACAATACTCTCGAAGGTATTTTGCCGAACGATACTTTATTTGCCGACTATCTGATACGAATTATTTCAAATGCTAATAATTTATATGGTTCCGAATATGGAAGGTTAAGTAATTATGCACATCCTCCAGTTTTTTATCTATCAGGAGATGCCTATGTTACAGCCTCACAAAGTCCAGTAATTTCAATTGACAATCCAAGATGGTATTATGATTTAGATTATTATAATATAAGTTTTTCAGCAAATGAAACTCATTGGAGTTATTCTGCGATAAGAATTGACCCTAAGAAAGAGATAACACTCGAAATTCCTCAAAATTTACTCTTACAACAAGAATTTACTATTCTTCCAGCGGGTGCTTCGGGAGGATACTGTGGCAAAGCAACGTTAAGGGGGGGGGCAAAAATTCACATTGTACCGAACTCCCCAATTCAACTAACGTTAATTAGTAGTCCTACGGTTTGTGTGGGAAGTAAGTTCTATTTTACTTATAATTTAAGTTATGTCTTTACAAAAAAGAATACTTACAGGCTTAGGTATTCACAGGTAGAAAATCCTAACATAATTTTGTATGAACATTCGATTTCTTTGAGTACAGAGCAAGGAACTGGCAGTTATCCAGTAGGTGGTTACAATTTTGAAATGAATAGAGATTATTATGTATATTTAGTTTCAGATAACCCGCATGCAGTTAGTGAACCAATAATAATACACCCTCGTCAAAGACCTTTTCAGTTGGGTGGAAACACTAATTGGGAATTATTAAGTAGTAATATATTAGAATTTAATCTTAATTTCTCAGGCATTCCTCCCTTTAAATTTAAGTATTTTGACGGAGATTTTAGCAGAGAATTAATAGCTACATCTAATAATTATACTTTCAGACCGTATATAGATTCATTAAGTTCACGAAGTTTATTTGATTCTGCTTATAAGATAAAAATTACATCTCTTGAAGATAAGTATTGTGCTGAAGACCGACCAATTAGTTTTGGCTTTTTTGGCTATTCGCTTGACAAAGAGTTAGCCTCAATTATTATATTTCCACCCAACAAATTAGAAGTTTGTCAAGGTGCAACTGTAAAAATTCCATTTAAAAAAGACAAAAGCGTTTCAAACATTGTTCTACAATTTTATCATCCAACCGAACAAATATTTTATGATTTGAACACAATAGTTGGCGTAGATACGATAGTCTTGAATTCTATTCAAAATATTCCGACTGATAAACCTATTTACTTCCGAATAAAAGGGAGAAAAGAAAATCAAACAATTTTCAGTACATCTACTCATAATTATACTACATTTTTTAGTAATGCCCAAGTACCAACAGCAACAGTTTTGCCTCAAACTTTAGCGTATAAAGAAAATGCACAAAATTTCAATTTAAAAATCAATTTTACAGGCTCTGCTCCATGGACGTTAAACTATACTCTTAATGGCCAGAGAAAAGAAATTACAACATATAGCAATCCTTATTATTTAAAACTAAGTACAGGATATAATGTAGATTCATGGGTGTTGACCTTAAATAGTGTCAAAAATGCCTGTGGAGTTGGAAGTGCAACAGGTACCGTAAATTTGATAAGAGCAAATTTTGATGTTTCACCAGAGACAGCCTATTTTACAAATTTTTGCCAACTCTCAAAGTCTGATTTTACAATTGTAGGCGTTGAAAATTTTCCCAATAATACGAAACTTTATTTTGTGTCTGAGAATTTAGACCGACCCGATAATGTTTATGAAGTTCCATTTATACGTAAAGGAGGAAATCTTGTGCAAATCACTATTCCTGAAAATTTACCAAGTGGTATTGATAAAAGTAATCCCAAAACCTATAAAATTAGAGCGGTTTGTACTTCTCCTACGCTCGAAGGTGATTTTTTTCATTCGTACAACAATGAGATAATAAAAGTAAATGTTTGGGGAAGAAAGCCTATTGTTACGGTTAGTGGTACACAAACAATTGTCAAAGGTGACTCTGCAATAATTACTTTTAGTATGGATAAATACGTAGAAGGCACTTCATGTACCTTTAACAATTTTACATACGATTTTTCTGATAAAACTTATCAGATGGTTGTTAAACCTACAAAAGATACAACTTTCAGACTGACTTCTGCGAGTCATCCTGTTTGTGGTGCTGAGTTAGGTAATCCTTCTGAATCCATAATTACAGTGAGGCTTTGCCCACTTGAAACTAATATTACTTCTGATGCAAGTGCTGGCATAGTGAAAAAATATCAAGCTGAAAAAATTGAAGCTATCAATAAATTAAGTTATCAATCACAAATTGAATATAATGGAGAAAAGTCTATATTGCTAAAAGCTGGTTTTGAATCTTCACAAGGAAGTATTTTTAAAGCTCAAATAAAACCATGCGTGAACGAAAACTCCCCTTAAAACGGATACCCAATGGCAAAATGAAATACAGGATAATATTCATTGCTTCGCTTGAGTTTCAGATTATCCAATACAAATCTTTCGCCTGTTGGTTTTATGGGGTCAAAAACTTTTACACCCCAGTCGAAACGAGCGACAAAATAATCTAAATCAAGACGAATACCTGCACCTGTACCAACCGCAATTTCTTTATAAAATCTTGTCCAATCAAAATTTGCTTGGTCAATTTTTGAGTCAATCTGATACCATTTCCAAACATTTCCTGCATCAATAAAAAATCCAGCATTCCAATTGCCAATAAATCTGAACATATATTTACGGTATTCAATACTCGTTTCGAGTAAAATATCGCCAGGTTGCTGCGAAAAACGATTTTTTATTGTCGTTCCCAAAGCCGAACCAGGCCCGAGTGTACGTGGACGCCACGCACGAATACTATTTGGCCCACCAATAAAGAAATTTTTCTCGAAAGGCATAGCTTGGTTTTGCCCGTAAGGATGAGCAACTCCCAAGTTTAGTCGATACGCCCAAGAGTCTTTTTTATTGATAGGAATATATTTTCTAAAATCAAGATTCATTTTGATAAACCTAAAATAAGCTCGATTGGTAGTATCAAGTGGAAAAATTTGGTCAATAAACTTAATCTGATTCTTATCGGGGAAAAAGTTTAGCGTTGTACCGCCCGATTCAACGAAAAATCTAATGTATTTAGCTTTAATGTTTTTGCCTTGTATCTGATTATTAAATACATACGTGCCGTTGATACTCGACACAAACTGAGGGTCATAGAGTACTTTTAGGTTAGGGTTATCAAGTAAAACTTGCTCAAAACTCGCACTTTTGAATGGTGTATTTATCAAGTTAATATCAAACGGTGAAATTACGATAGTTTCGTATTTCGAGCGTTGCCATGAATAGTTGCCAGTTAGGCGAAAAACCTGCCTTTCAAATAATCTTTGTTTTGAATTATTAAAACTTACAGCCAGTTGTGTTCGTGGACTTTTTAGACTTAAAAGGTTTGATATTTTGTTAGAAAAAATAATTTTAGGAATATTTAAAGCCAAATTTGCTCCCAGTTCACGGCTACGTTGAGTAGTAGAATCTAAGCCTGGTTGTCCTTCGAGATTGGCACGAAATCCGAGTTCGGTAGTTTCTAAAATACTTAGTAGATTTCTGGCACGAAGCGAAACACTCGCACCTCCACCCAAAATATTATTTATGTTATTGACATCAAAATTATAAGCCGTTGTATATTTTGGGTTTGTAGGAGCAATAATGTCGGCTCTTAGTTGATTATCAGGTAATTGTGTGAATTTTACATTGGCAAAAGCAAACTGGTCGAGGCCATAAAGTTGTCGGTTGGTTTCATTTACGAGCGATGCCTTGAAAAGTTGATTTGGCCGAATGAGAATTTTCTTATCCAAGATTTTTGTAGGAAATTTCTTGCCAATAAATGTATAGCGAATACTATTAAGTTCGATGTTGGTCGTATCAACCTTGAGGTTATTTTCTGTGGAAGCATCGGCAGAAATAAAATTGATAGATTCAAGCGTAAACTGTTCGTGTTGTTCTTTTTGATTTGGATTTCTAATCGTTACCGTTAGGTTTACTCTGTAATCTCGTCTGATGTAATCAGTCGTGTCAATTTCTACTCCGATATAACTTTTAGCGATGAAATTAAAATAGCCGTTTTCTTTCAAAAGTGCTTCAATACGTAACTTTTCAGCATCAATATTATCGAAATCGACTCGGTCGATTCTTTGGAGTAATTTTTCCTTTACTTTGCTTTTCAGTAAGGAATCCACTTTTCTATCAGTCACGTCATACCTAATAGTATCAATCAAATAAGCTCTTTTTTCATCAATTAAATAGCTGATTTTGATACGCTTGTTTGTATTTGCCGAGTCGATTTGGTATTTCACTATGCTATCAAAAAAACCTTTGTTGTATAAGTATTTATTGATAGTACCGCTTGTGCGTTTGATAGCACTCTCGGTAATGATTGCTGGAGCTTCGCCTATATTTTTCATCCACCAGTTTTCTTTGGTGTCGAGGCGGTCTTGATAAACGTTTACTTTTGATAGATATTTTTTTCGTTTTTTCTCAATTTTAGCATCATACACCACAGGATTTGACAGATTATCCAAACGATTTTGCCATTTTTCTAAGCGTTCTGTGATTTTTACCGAGTTATAAAAAGTTTTGCCCAAATTATAGAAACCAACATAAGGTGTAACGGGTAAGTATAAAATACGTCGATTAGGCTTTTGTGTGGGTGGAATCAGTAATTCGAGTTCTTCCGTTGAGATTTCTTTATTACCTTTGAATTCAAAACTATTTAGGCGGTATTCATCACGTTCGAGCTGCACTTTTCGAGTACACGAGCTTACTATAAAAACCATCAAGCAAGCACACGAAACCTTGTAAAAGCGTTTTTTATTGAGAAAAATATTTAATACCAGTCTAAAACTTGATACTATTTTTAGAATCATAATTGATTGATTATCAGTTTTTTCTATCAGGAAAATCCTTTGTAAATCGTAAATTTTCAAAAGTAATGTTTTCAAAACAACAACAAAAGTACGTTCAATCCTTGCAATTAAAAAAATATCGACAAGAACACCAACGATTTTTAGTGGAAGGTGCAAAAAGCGTGCAAGAATTATTGGGTTCAGACTTAGAAACTGAGTTATTGTTATGTACGCCAAAGTTCTTTACAGAAAACGAAAAATTACTCAAAAAAATATCAGTTGAGCAAATTTCACAGACTGAACTCGAAAAACTCGGTACACTACAAAGCAATGATGCTGCCTTAGCGGTAGTGAAAATGCGAGAAAATAGACCATTAATTGCTGATGCCGATGAATTTGCCTTAGTTTTAGACGATATTCGTGACCCCGGAAACCTCGGTACGATTCTTCGTATTGCCGACTGGTACGGCATCAAAAAAGTAATCTGTTCCGAAACAACCGTTGATTTTTACAATCCAAAAGTAGTTGCAGCTTCAATGGGTTCGTTTACAAGAATTAGAGTTTATTATTCTGAAATTTCAAAATACTTTGAAAATATTGTAAAAAACAGCAAAATTGAAATTATTGGAACTTTTTTAAATTCTGAAAATGTGCATCGTTTTGATTTTCCGAAAAGTGGCTACATAGTGCTTGGGAACGAATCGAATGGAATAGGAGCGGAGGTAGAAAAATTAATTACAAAAAAAATAACGATTCCGAGATTTGGGGAGGCAGAATCGTTGAATGTAGGAATTGCAACGGCGGTGGTGCTTGATAATTTGCGTAGGCGAGAATAAAATTAAATTTTATAAAAATCGACTGATAAAATAGAAAACTGTTTCGTATTCAGTTATTTATGAAGTAAAAAAGTTTCTGTGTATATATTCAACTCATATAATCTAATGAAAAAACTTCTCTTTACAACCCTTATTGGTTTGCTCTTTTTTCAGGTAGAAGCCCAAACGCAACTCACCTCATCGGTTTCATCAAAACCACTTTCGGTGGCTACAACTCCCGAATCGGTTGGAATTTCTTCCGAACGACTCAAACGTATAGACAATGTGCTAAATCAGCTCGTTGAGCAGAATAAATTGCCTGGAATGGTGGCACTTTTTACTAAAAATGGCCAGATTGTTTATCAAAAAGCTTTTGGTTATTCAGATTTTCAGACTAAAAAGGTCATGAAAACTGATGATATTTTTAGGATTGCTTCGATGACAAAAGCCATTACTTCAACGGCCGTCATGATGCTTTACGAAGAAGGGAAATTTTCACTCGATGACCCAATTTCAAAGTTCATTCCCGAATTTAAAAATCCTCGGGTGATGAAATCTTTCCGATTTTCCGATACTACCTATACGAGCGAGCCTGCAAAATCTGAAATCACGATTCGTCATTTGTTGACGCATACGTCTGGGCTTGGCTACGGCGTAATTGATGGCGATGAAAGCTTTAAGATGATGTACAAAAAAGCAGGAATTACTGACCTGTTTACTACCGAAAACATCAAAATTGCTGAGAGTGTCAAGAAACTGGCAAAACTTCCGCTGCATCATAACCCAGGAGAGAAATTTACTTATAGCGAAGGATTAGATGTGTTAGGTTATTTCATTGAAATCGTTTCGGGGCAGCCTTTTGATGAATATTTGAAACAACACCTTTTCGAACCCCTCGGAATGCAAGATACCTACTTCTATTTACCCGATGCTAAAAAAGACCGTTTGGTATATATTCATAAACCTGATAGTGCAAAAACTTGGGTACGTTTCCCTGTGACTTTCTATGATCCGAGCTATCCGATTTCGGGAGCAAAAACATTCTTTTCGGGCGGAGCAGGACTTTCTTCAACTGCCAAAGATTATGCAACTTTCTTACAAATGTTGCTTAATGGTGGTACTATGAATGGCAAACGTTTTTTGAGCCGAACTACGGTTGATTTACTAACAGCTACCAACCAAACTGGCGAACTCTTTGGAGGCTCGAAAGGAGAAAGTTTCTTTAGTCTTGGCTTTAGTGTAATAGGACAAGCAGGGCAAATCAAAGGTAATGGAAGTGCAGGAAGATTTAGTTGGGGTGGTTATTTTAATACAAATTATTGGGCTGACCCCAAGGAAAAAATCGTAATGGTGTTAATGAAACAAACCCAAGGTGCAGTTGATGGTGGCTCTGAAGCTCTTTTTACTCGAATGATTTATCAATCAATTGATGATTAATGCTTTCATTTATCTACACAACTACCTTTTTGGTCGTTTACAGACAGATTTGAACTAAACTTTTCTTAGTTTAAATCTGTCTAAATATCGTAGTAAGATAAAAACTTAAACATTACATTTCTACGATATAGTATAAATTACCAAAACTTACATGAAAAAGCTGCTACTTCAAATCTTCTTATTCACATTTGTTTCCCTGACTGTCTTTGCTCAAACTACCGAACTGGTAGGAATTGTGCAAGATGCACAAGCCAGTGTTGGGGTTTCGGGGGCAAGTATTTTATTGATAAACTCACGAGATTCTACGCAACGCAAAGGCGTTTTGGCCGATGCCGAGGGAAACTTTAAACTTGCCAATGTAAAATCAGGAAATTATCGACTAAGAATTTCTTCGATTGGCTATACAAATCTCGAAATGCGAGTTTCGATTGGTAATTCCCCAAAAAATTTAGGAGTTTTAAAATTGACCGAAAATGCTAATCAGCTCGGGGAGGTGACTGTGCGTGAAAAGCAAGTGCGTGTCGAACAGAAAGGCGATACGATTCAGTATAATGCAGGTGCATTTAAGACCAATCCGGATGCTACGGTTGAAGATTTAGTAAAGAAAATGCCAGGCGTAACCATCGAAAATGGTGTAGTAAAAGCACAAGGAGAAGAAGTACGAAAAGTAACTGTTGATGGACAAGAGTTTTTTGGCGATGATGCAGCTCTGGCACTCAAAAATCTTCCAGCTGAAGTGGTGGATAAAGTACAGGTTTTCGACCGACTTAGCGAACAATCTCAATTTACTGGTTTTGATGATGGAAATACTGTAAAAACAATCAATATTACTACTCGACAAAACAAAAATAATGGGCAGTTCGGAAAAGTCTATGCTGGTATAGGTGATGATGAGCGTTATCAATCGGGGGCGAGTGTGAATTTCTTTAAGAAAGATCAACGTCTTACAATTATTGGTTTATCGAATAATATCAACCAACAAAACTTCTCAAATCAAGATATTTTGGGTGTACTTGGCAGCTCAGGTGGTGGCGGTGGAATGCAGTTTGGTGGCGGCGGTGGTGGGCGTCCGCAAGGCGGCGGTGGCGGTGGTGGCCCTCGTGGTGGTGGCGGCGGCGGTTTTGGTGGTGGTGGAGATGCCAGTAATTTTATGGTTGGTCAACAACCAGGAATTGCCAAAACTACTTCTATCGGCTTGAATTACAGTGATAATCTGGGTAAAAAAGTAAAACTAAGCACCAGCTATTTCTTTAATGCTTCAAATAATGGCAATGAAAGCATTACTTCCCGTGAGTATTTGGGTACAGTTCCTCAAATGTATGATGATACAAGTGCGACTCGCAATAAAAATCAAAATCATAGAGCCAATATTCGTTTAGAATATACGATTGATAAAAGTAATTCGATAGTTTTTACGCCTCGTATCAGTTGGCAAAAAAATGACGCTTTATCGACAATGACAAGTGAGACTTATTTGCAACAACAAACCATCAATACTGCCTTAACCAGAAGGAACTCAGAGAATAATGGCTTTAATTTTTCGGGAGAATTATTATTTAGACACCGTTTTGCAAAAAATGGTCGTACTTTTTCGGTGAATCTTGGAAACAACACCAGCGACCAAACGGGTTTTTCTTCTCAGTATTCAATCAGTAGATTTTTTACAGGCAGAGACACAACTCAGATTGTGAACCAACAAACTCAGTCTCAGACCAATAGCAATCGAATGTCGTTAGGCCTTACTTACACCGAGCCTGTGGGAAAAACTGGACAGATACAGCTTGACCATAATGTAGGTTATACGCTCAGTTCGTCAGATCGTGAAGTCAATGCTTATGACGAAAAATTACTAACTTATTCGATTCTTAATAAATCTTTGAGTAATCTATTTGATAATTCGTATCTCACTAATCGTACGGGCGTAAGTTATCGTTTACGAGGAAAGCAAGGATTTTTTACTCTGGGTACAACTTACCAAAATGCCCAGCTGGCCAGCGACCAAACGTATCCGATTTTGCAAGATGTAAAATATGTATTCAACAGTATTTTGCCGAATGCCATGTTTAATTATAGATTTGAAAACAAAGCAAATCTTAGAATTTTTTACCGTACCAACACAAATGCACCTTCGGTTAATCAATTGCAAGGTGTAATCAATAATAGCAATCCAACCCAACTTTCAACAGGGAATCCGAATTTGAAGCAAGATTATAGTCACTCGTTATCATTCCGTTACGGAGTTACGAATGCTAAAACTGCTCAAAATATCATGATGTTTCTGAATTTAGGATATTCTAATAATGCCATAGTTCAGTCAACCTTTATTGCCGATAAAGATTACGAATTGGCCGATGGTATTATACTTTTCAGAGGTTCGCAACTTACAAAACCAGTTAACCTTGATGGTCAATTTAATGCTCGTACTTTCATCAGTTATGGTATTCCGATTTCAAAAATCAAATCGAATCTTAACTTTAGTGCTGGTGTGAATTATGCAAAAAATCCGAATTTGATTAATGATATTAAAAGTTTTACAAATACCTACGGTATCAACGGAGGTTTGGTTTTGAGTAGTAATGTGAGCGAAAAAGTTGATTTTACGCTTTCCTATTCGCCTACATACAGTTTGGTCAGAAATTCGGTGCAAACCACTCTCAACACCAATTATTTATTTCAGAATACCTCATTCAAAATCAATTGGCTTTTTGGCAAAGGATTTTTATTACAGTCAGAAGTCCTCAACCAAGCATATTCTGGTTTAGGTACAGGCTTTAACCAAAACTTTACACTTTGGAATGCAGGTTTTGGCTATAAATTCTTGAAAAAACAAGCCGCTGAATTACGTATCAATGTTTTTGATTTACTAAAGCAAAATAACAGTATCGCTCGAAATGTATCAACAGCTTATATAGAAGATGCTCGTAGTCAAGTACTTACACGTTATTTTATGCTTACATTTACTTATAACTTGCGTAATTTTAGACTATAAGTAATGTTTTTTAGATAAATGCCAGAAGGAATGTCCAATTTGGAGCTTCCTTCTGGCATTATCAGGCAGAGGCAAATTGTCAGAGCAGTACACTACAGGCTTGTTCGTATCAGATAAATTTGTATTTTTACACCCTAATTTATATGAGAAACAAAACAAGAAACAAAGCTCCAAACCAATCTACATGAAAGTCTGTGCCGTTTTTGATATTGGTAAAACCAATAAAAAGTTACTTCTTTTCGACGAAGATTATAACATTGTAAGAGAAGAACAATCGCAATTTGAAGAAATTCTGGACGACGACGGCTTTCCGTGTGATGATTTGATTCGCTTGAATACTTGGCTTAGAGATACTTACGAGAGCATCAAGCAAAATCCTGATTCGGGCGGCGTTCCGTATGAAGTAGTTGGCTTGAATATTTCGGCCTATGGAGCAAGTTTGGTACATCTAAATTCAGAAGGAAAACCGATTACTCCACTCTATAATTATCTCAAAAGCTTTACTCGCCAAATGAGTAAAGAGTTTGCCGAAAAATATACGTCAAATGTATTTACCGAGACTGCTTCGCCCGAACTCGGAATGCTCAATTCGGGATTACAGCTATATTGGTTGAAACATACTAAACCCAGTATTTTCCATCAAATCAAATACTCGCTGCACCTGCCACAATATTGTAGTTTTCTTTTCTCGAATCAACCTGTTTCCGAAATTACGAGTGTTGGCTGCCATACCGCTCTCTGGGATTTTCAGAAAAACGATTACCATGCTTGGGTCGAAGCCGAACACCTTCATTCGGTGGAGCAAAAACCGCAACTTTCAAGCAATATTGCAACTTCAGTCGATGGTGTTGCAGTCGGTATTGGCATTCACGATAGTTCGTCGGCACTTGTGCCTTACCTGAAATCTTTCGACGAAAAATTTATCTTACTTTCAACGGGTACTTGGACAATTAGTATCAATCCGTTCAATGATGAACCATTGACTAACAGCGAGCTACAAAAAGATTGTTTGTGTTTCTTAAATTTTGAAGGAAACCCAGTAAAGGCCTCAAGGCTCTTTGCAGGTAATGAACACGAACGCCAAACTAAACATTTAGCTGAGTATTTTGGTAAAGAACCTGATTACTACAAACAAGTAAAATACGACCAAGACATGGTTTGGTTTTTACGTAATAAATTCAAACAAGCTACCCCACAAACAGCTGATCTTGGACTCCTAAAAGATTGCCCATTTGTGGAGCGAAACCTTAACTTATTCAAGTCTTACGAAGAAGCCTACCACCAATTTATGCTTGATTTGGTGGCTCAGCAGGTGGCATCATTAAATTTGGTAATGGGATGGAGCAAACCCAAGCAGATTTTTGTGGATGGTGGTTTCTCGAAAAATGATATTTACATGAGTCTCTTAGCCGAAACCTATTTCGATAAGC
The DNA here is from genome assembly GCF_001649495.1 of Emticicia sp. MM. NCBI lineage: Bacteria > Pseudomonadati > Bacteroidota > Cytophagia > Cytophagales > Leadbetterellaceae > Emticicia > Emticicia sp. MM. The sequence goes on from NZ_LXHX01000071.1 coordinate 50,857, forward strand.
AAGTGTATGCTTCCGAAATAGCTCAAGCATCGGCTTTAGGAGCTGCGTTGGTGATTCACGAACATTGGAATTCTAAACCTATCCCTCAACAGTTGATTGCTTTGAAGCGGTATTTTTAATCATTTATTTACAAAAAATTAAGTACAGGAAAATGATATTTTTTAGGGTTTTAGAGTGTTCGATAAAGCTTTTCAAATACTTGACTATCAAATAATTATAAAACAGAAAAGACATTTGTAATGAATGTCTTTTTTTTTATATTTGTTCTACTGAAACCTTTAATATATATACTTGAAATTTGAAAACGCTCAGTTTTGTGAACAACAAAGGTGGCGTCGGCAAAACAACCTCTGCTCAGAACGTAGGCGTAGCCTTGCATCGTTTTGCCAAAAGTAAGGTGTTGTTTATCGACCTTGACACCCAAGCAAGTCTTACTCGCTGTTTTGGTTATCATAATTTACATTTTTTCAATGGCGATAGTGGCAGTTTTATTTTAAATGATAAAACTTTTGATGAAGTAGTAGTTTCGACTGATGTCGGTGATTTACTGCCCGCCTCAATGGGGTTTTTAGCCGCCGAAGAGCGAATCCGAGCCAGTGCAGTTTTTCCGTTTAATCTCAAAATTGCCCTTGATAAAGTCAAACACCGCTACGATTTTATCATCATTGATTGCCCCCCAAGTTTATCCACCTCTGCCCGAATCGCTTTAGTTGCCTCCGACTTATATTTCGTACCACTTCAAGTTGAATTTTTAAGCTATGAAGGACTCCGTAATTTTCTTGCTTTTGCCAATCAACTCTCGATACTTTGTCCAGAACTCGAACTCGGCGGGGTTTTTGCCACTCGCTATAACCCAAAAATAAGACGTCGGTTGAGTGAAGATTTAGTAAAATCTACAAAGAAACAACTTAAAGAAAATTTTTTGGATACCTATATACGTGATAATATAGCAATTTCAGAAGCTCAAGCCAGCGGAAAGGATATTTTTATGTACGATTCAGAATCAAATGGGGCAATTGATTATTACAAGCTCACCCGTGAACTAATTAATAAACACTTTACTAAAAATCTTATGGCACAATTAATGAGAGCATAGATAGAATTCGTATAAATTATCCAAGAAATATTACTTTTTCTATAAAAAATTGTAGAAATAAATTGTTTTTGATTAGATTTGTTTTTTACCTAAACCTATAACCACTAAATGCAACCCGCCAAGTACGCTAAAGTAAAGTTTCTGAATAGAGACAAGTCTTTGTTTTTTTCAGCACTTCGTGAAAACATTGACTCTTATTTTGAAGCCAATTCTCTTGAAAAAACGGGTGGTTCAAAATTGCTTTTCAAGGCAATATTTATGTTGAGCCTTTATTTGATTCCCTTTGCACTGATTCTTACTGGAAATTTCACTCCATTACAAATGTTATTCTTGACAGTTGTGATGGGTTTGGGAGTGGCTGGTGTTGGAATGTCGGTTATGCACGATGCTATTCATGGGTCGTTTTCATCTTCCTCAAAGCTCAATAAGTTATTTGGTGCATCCATTTATTTACTTGGTGGTAATGTATATAATTGGGATGTTCAGCATAATAAATTGCATCATACATATACTAACCTACATGATATTGACGAAGATATTACGGGTAAATTTATGTTACGTCTTTCTTGTGGCGATAAACTGAAATCTGTACATCGTTTTCAGCATATATATGCGTTTTTCTTATATAGTCTAATGACAATTTCGTTTTTATGGAAAGACTTTAAAGAAATTTCATTGTACAATAAAATGGCCCAAACTGGTTTGGTTAAGCCTTTTCCCCGAAAAGAATTGATTACGCTGATAATCAGCAAAATTGGCTATGTTTTATTTATCTGCGTTATGCCGATGCTTGTACTTGATATTACTTTTGGGCAATGGTTTGCAGGTTTTATGGCCATGCACTGCACAGCAGGTATTATTTTAAGTACGGTTTTTCAGTTGGCTCACGTGGTAGAAGGTGCCGCTCAACCAGCGGTCGATGATAGAGGAAATATCGAAAATGCTTGGGCAATTCACCAGCTTAATACAACTGCTAATTTTGCAGGAAATAATAAGATTTTATCGTGGTATATTGGTGGGCTTGATTATCAGGTTGAACATCATTTATTTCCTAATATCTCGCATATTCATTATCCTGCTATTGCTTCCATTGTAAAAAATACTGCCGAAGACTTCGGAATTGTTTATAACAACAAAGAGTCATTTACGAAAGGTTTACAGTCACATATCAGAATGCTGCATAATTTGGGTCATGGAGCTGTGTAGAGAAAAATGAGTAAAGAAAGTTTAGTAAATTATATTCAGGAAATCTTACCGATGCCAGTAGATAAGGCGGAGTATATTGCTACCTTTTTTTCTCAAAAATGCTATATAAAAAATGACTTTTTATTAAAAGAAGGTAAGATATGCATCGAATCACATTTTATCGAATCTGGTTTTTTACGTTCTTATGTGGTTGATGTTGATGGGAATGAAGTTACGACCGATTTTTACGGAAATAATATCTTCGCTAATGATTTTTTATCGTTTTTTAAGCGAATTCCCTCCAATGAAAATATTCAAGTTTTAGCTGATTGCACAACTTGGATGATAAATTACGAAGATTTACAGACATGTTTCCATACGATTCCTGAATTTCGTGAGTTTGGGCGTATGATGCTTATCAATAATTATTCAAGGTTGAAAGAGAGAATGCTTGGTATAATTCAACTTACTGCCGAACAACGCTACGAAAGACTCGTCACTTCACACGCTGAGATATTTCAAAATGCACCACTTAAATATATTGCTTCTTATTTAGGAATTACTGATACTTCACTAAGCCGAATCCGAAAAGAAATTGCTCGTAGTAGATGAGGTTGTAATTTGTTACTAATTACCTGTTATTGGTGAATGGCTTTGTTTTTTGTGAAAGATATAAAGTGTTGGTAATAAGGGCATTATGTTTTTTTTGCCAATAACAAGTGAATAAATACCCAGTAACTAATTTCCGATCACAATAAAGTACTTGGGTCGAGTAGGTTGTTTTTTATCGAAAAAACTACCAAACCTGCCGTATTTCTCATTCCTGTTTTTTCGAGTAAATTATTTCGATGGCCATCAACTGTACGGACGCTTATAAATAATTTATTCGCAATTTCTTGGGCAGTATACTGCTTACAAATAAGGTCAAGTACATCAAGTTCTCTTTGAGTGAGAGTAGAAGGAATATCGTCTTGAATCAGTAATCGATGCTTCTTTCCTGTCAAACGGTTTTTCATAGCTGTCAAAAATGCTTCATTGAAATAAAAATCTTTTTCAATGACTGCCCAAATGGCTTTTTCGACTTCGGCTGGCTCAACGTTTTTGAAGAGATAGGCATTCACACCCAACTCCATGAGGTGCGTAACGAAGCGATCTTCGCTGTAAACTGAAAGAATAATAATTTTGATTTCAGGAAATTGCTGATGAAGAATTTTGGTTGTATCAACTCCGTTTAGTTCGGGCATAGATAGATCGAGCAATACAATATCGGGTTTCACTTCTGCTACTTCGATGGCCTCAATAAGAGCTTTTCCATTATCTACTTCGAGTATAATCTGGATATTTTCAAAGGAATTAACGATTGAAATCATGCCTTTGCGAAATAACACTTGGTCGTCAGCAATGGCTACGTTTATAGTTTTCATGGGGTATTAGAAATGGAATTCAACGGGTAATCTGAAATAGAACATCCTAATCATAAGCGTATTAGATGTTAAAGATACTTAATTTAAAGGAATACTTACATGGAGTTTTAGCCCTTCATTGGGTTTTGTTTCAAATTTTGTTGTGCCTCCAATCATTTTTGTTCGTGTTTCTATATTTTTTAAACCTAAGCTGCGTTTTAGGTAAGCCTTTTCAAAATCAAACCCTTGACCATTATCTTTATATTCAATTTCAAGGGTATTATTGTCAGTTTTTAAGTGTAGGTGCACACTTTCAGCTTCAGAATGTTTTACTGCATTGTTGAGTAATTCTTGAATGAGTCGATAAACAATTAAATTTATTTTGGGATCAATCGGCATCAGGTTTTCAACTTTTAGATAAATATCAATATCAGCGAGTTCCATAGTTTTTTCGCATAAACCTTCAACAGAATAGGCTAACCCAAATTCTTCCAAACCTTGTGGCAATAAATCATTTGAGATACGTCTTACATTATCTATCGTATTGTCGATCAGTGTTTTAGATTTATTACTAATTGTTTCGATATTAATTTGCTCGGTTGGGTTTTGTTGAATTTGTCCGACCAATAATCTAAGTGCTGAGAGTGCTGCTCCAACCTCATCATGTAGGTCTCTGGCGAGTCTTTTTCGCTCGGTTTCGATGGCTTCGAGTGTTCCTTGATAAAGTTCTCGTTGGTGTTTGGCTTCAGCTTCTTTAAATGTTAGGTCCTGTCTGATGATTCTACGCTGATACAATAAAATGAACCCTATAACTCCCGATGCCAAAAGCATCATGGCTATAGTGCCTCCAAAAAGCAAAATGTATAAATCTAACGGCGATGACTGTGCCATAAACCTATTGCTAAAAATATGTGTAAGATTAACATCAGAAAGGCGTGCATACCCCATGCAAGCGACAATAAGTAGTTATCTTCCTTGATGAAATTACTTAAAATGAAGATGAAGAGACTACCTGCAAAGTAAAACAAAAAACCTGAGTTAATCCAAAAAATTGGTTGTTTTGTTGGGTCACGAGTGTCTAATTCTATCAACATTTTATAAAAACAAGATAATGATAGAAATATAATTAGGATACCCTCCAAACCACTGGCGTAAGTGTTGAAATTGAAGATGCCTTGAATCCAAAAGGCATTAATAATAGAAAGCAGAATAAAGCCAAGTAGGGTAAATGGTAAGATTTTTCGGTTGAAAAAATTGCCAAAATACGTATGATAAAATAGACCAATTGTGATGAATTCTAAAATGGTGTAAAGGTGTAAGCCTGGTAATATATTTAATGTTGGATGAAAATAGGAAATAGTACGAGTAGAAGCTTCAGAAAAAGCTCCTAAAAGAATAAAATACCAAATGAACTTTAGTTCGTTTTTCAAGTATTTTATACGGAGTATACCAATAGTTATAGTCAACAGCAGTACGTAATGTACATAATCAAGCAGCCATATTAAAAAGTTATTTATCATCTAAAGTGCAGTATAAGGGCAAGCAATTTATCAGTGTTACTTACTCTCTTGTTTAAGCTATTTGTGGCAATTATCCTTAATCTTCAGGATATGGAGGAACGGGACGACTGTAATCATAAATGTTTTCATCTCCAGCTACCAAATGTGCTCCATCATCGACTTTCGTTTTTACATTCGACATCATCACACATCCGTATAATACATTATTTGGCACTCCATCAGCCAATAAATATTTCATCCCAAGAGTAAATTTTATGTATTTACTGCCTTTATTTTCATCGATCACTTTTTGAATTTCATCCACATGGAAATAAAAAGCTTTGAAGTCGGCTGGTTTAAATTTTTCGTTGTTCAAATAGTTTTGAACATATCCATTTGCATCTTCAGGGCTAATTGGTTTATCGTATTTTGGTGTACCATCAAGTTCCAAGGCCATAATTTATAGATTTAAGTGAAGTAATACAAATATATAATTTTGGGTTAGTGCTACAATACGTAAAAATACCTGTTTTGCAAAATTGTATTTAACTTAAATTTTTTTTGGAGAGTTTTGTTACTTACTTATCAGAGCAAAGCCACATCTTCTATTCCTAAAAATAAAACCAATGCTTACAAAAATCTCGTCTTCATATGATTCTGGAATGAAAGCTACCCAAGATTTTCTGAATAATTATAATTAATGCGTTTTTAGACATAAAAAGGTCACTTCTTATTGGAAAGTGACCTTTTTATGTTTTCTATAATTATCAATGACCTTTTCCGCCACCTTTTACTACTTCTTTATCAAAATCAATGCCTTGTTTACGTAAAACTCCTTGCACTACAATTCCGAAAACGAATAGGTAAACAAAACAACCAGCCGCCAAGAGATACGATTCTTGAATCCCAAATGAATCGGCAACTTTTCCTTGCACTACTGGGATGATTGAACCACCCAAAATCATCATAATCAAGAATGCTGCCCCTTGATTTGTGAATTTTCCGAGTCCAGCCGTGCCGAGAGAGAAAATACTTGGCCATAAAACTGAGCAGAATAATCCACCCGAAATCAATGAGAAAAGAGCAACTTTTCCAGTTGTCATTACGCCGATAATCGACATAATTGCACCAAGAGCTGTAAATATTAATAATAAACGAACTGGCTTTTCTTGACTCGCAAAGTAAGCCAAAATCATCACGGCTACACAAGCAGCGTAAGGATATAAATCGCTTACATCGCCACTATACAATGAATTTACAATCAAAACAATTGCAAAAGCAATGAAAGGAACAATCACTGTAAGGATTTTCTTCATTGAAGCCGAAGGATTGAAATTCCCGATAGAAGCTGTCCAACGACCAATCATCATGCTTCCCCAAAACAATGATACATATTTTGAAATTTGTGAAGAATCTAAGTTTTCAGTTTCTTTCAAATATTCACCAAGATTAGAACCAATTGTTACCTCAACACCCACATAAACGAAGATAGCCGTCATACCTAAAACTGCTTGTGGATAACTCAGTACCGAGCCTGCATTTTGTACAGCTCCCGATTTTCCTGCCAACGAATATATCATATATCCAATCATTAGAATACACATAAGTATAAACGTAAATGTAATGGCGATTTCGATAGAAAAAGCAACCGCAACCCCCACACACAGCACCAAAAATGCCAATGGAAGGCCAATAACAATATTGCTTACTTGTACATCCTCATCGTTTTTGATGCGTGGAAGTTTAGAAATCCAGAAAAACAATGCCATCAATGCAAACAAAACACCTAAGATAAGGTAAGGTACTTTTACATCTTCGATTGAAGCATTGGCGGCGGCATCTTTTGAAATCGAACCGAAAATGGCATAAGAAACCAAAGCTGGCCCAATTGTTCCACCTAAATTATTGACCGCACCACCGAGATTGATACGTTGAGCACCCGTTTCTGGTGGCCCAAGTGCAATCATAAAAGGCTGAGTAGCAGTTTGTTGGAGCGAAAATCCTAATCCAACAATAAATAACCCGGATAATAATAAATTATACGAAGCAGTCTGGGCAGCAGGATAAAAAAGAAGTGTACCAACGGCCGAAATCAAAAGTCCAATGACTATACCATTTTTATAGCCTATCTTGTTGAGAATATCGCCACCCATGATGCGTGAAAATATCAAATAAAGTACTGAGCCAATGAAGTAAGCTGCATAAAATGCGAAGTCAACGAGCTGGGCTTGAGTTTGAGTAAGTGTAAACTTTTCTTTAAAAAGAGGAATCAAAATACCGTTTGAGGCAGCTACGAAGCTCCAAAAAAACCAAACGGTCATGAGGGTGTAAAGATGGGAACGATTATTTTGCATAAGTAATAAGGTTAAAATGGAAGTGCAAATAAGTAAATATATGCTCTATTTCCAAAGTTTAATAGTGGATTGGAAAAAAACTCAGAAATAAGCAGCTAAAACTGAACCATTTATTCAAATCAAGCAAGAAGTTTGCAGACTGGATTGAATAAGTTTTTCCAGATGGAACTTATATTCAATTTAGTTATAATAAAACTGGAACGAACACTCCAGCTCCGATGGACGAAAAAGGCATTTGTATCGAATGTGACAATAAATATTTAGAAAGTTTTCATGAATTGAGATGTCTTTACTATTTAATTTTGAGCCTATTCTTCCAAAAGGAGTTGGCTTTTTGTTTACCTAATAATATGATTTTTGTTCGTGTAGGTATCTACCATTAATTAAATAACCTGTTTTTTACTAACAAAATTTAAATACTTCTATTAGATTTATATCGACAAACAAAACTTTTATATGATGAATCGAATTCTACTTTTGCTTCTTACCTTGGTATATGTAGATACTTTTGGGCAGAAAGCACCGTCGAATATTATTACAGGAAAACTCGTTAGAGTATCACCAAAGCTAAAAGATATTAAAGCACCAGTAGCATTGGATACAAAGAGAAAACCAGACAGAAATCCTAAATATCAAGCATTACGTGATAAAATTAATAAAAGAGTAAGGTTTGCAGTTGAAAACCCATTGGCTAAGAATACTGATGAGGCTCTTCAAAAAACTACAAAAATAAATTTTAATAATTTGAGTACTAAGGCTCTCAGTACTTCATTCGATGGCGTCGGTACTACCGATAATTCTACTGCTGGTTTTGGATTGTTGTCTCCGCCAGACCCTGTGCTTAGTGTAGGTCCAAATCACGTAGTGCAGATGATAAATTTAGTGCATAGAGTTTATGATAAATCAGGAAACCCACTTACTCCAGCACTGAAATTTAGTCAAATTGCATCGACTTCTACGGATGATGGCGACCCTATAACCCTATATGACCATATGGCAGATCGATGGATTTTGCTTCAATTTAGTAGTTTATTTACTTCTGGCAGAGAATCTCTTATTTTTTGTGTCTCACAGACCAATGACCCAACTGGTGCATATAATATTTATGAATTTCTAACAACAGGTGTTTTTCCTGATTACCCGCACGTCGGGATTTGGAATAATAGTTATATCGTAACAACTCATAATTTCAATCAATCTGGAACAGCCTATCTTGGGCAAGGATATTGGGCTTTTGACAGAAGTAAAATGCTTAATGGTGAAAGTACTGCCAATGGTGTTGGCTTCAATGATGCTACTACGGGTGGTTATTTACCAGCAAGTTTTGAAGGTTTCAAAACTCCAGAGATTAGTTCTCAACCTACATTTGTTACCTTTAATGCTGATGAGTTTGGTGGGTCGGATGAATTACAATTACGTACACTAACCCCTAACTTTTCAAATCCTGCTTTATCAACACTTAGTTCGGTTACGAGTATTCCTGTGGCTGCTTTCGATGGCAATACCCCTTCTTCAAACCCAATCGAGCAGCAAGGCACGGCTGTGCGATTAGATGCCATCGCCGATCGTATGATGAGTCGGATAATATATCGGAGATTTGATGATTACGAATCTTTAGTAATGAACTATGTAGTGAATGTTAGTGGCGAAAGTCCTACATCGGCTGCTACATATCAGGCTGCTACTCGCTGGTATGAACTTACAAGAGCCAGTCCATCAAGTCCTTGGGTAGTGAATCAACAATCCACCTATTCACCTACGGCCATTAGTGGTGCTGCGGGGATTAACCGTTGGATGGGTTGTGTGGGGATTGATCAAAGAGGCAATATTGCATTGGCTTATAGCAGGTCAAGTTCTACAAATTATCCAGATATTTATTATGCTGAAAGAAAGAAAACAGACCCAGTTGGTACGTTGGGAGCAGAACAGCTTTTTCATGCTTCGGGAGGTTCGCAGACGAATTCAAATGGGCGTTGGGGAGATTACTCTGCCATGACCACCGACCCAGCAGATGAAGAGACGCTTTGGTTTACGGCTGAATATTATGCCACAACGGCAAACGTTGATTTTAAGACTCGAATAGGTAGTTTTAAAGTAAATGACCCAGTAACAACTCCGACAGTACACTTTAAATTTGGGGGAACAATTGCACGCCAGAAAGAATCCATAACTCCTTTAAATGCAAATCAGTATTATAAAGATTACCCGATTACAGTTGTTATAGATCAAGTACCATCACAAGATGTAAACATCGAAATAACCAAAACTGGTACTGCTACCGAAGGGGTGGATTATGATTTATTGAATATCTCTCCGATTGTTTTAAATACCTCAAATTTAACCCAATCTTTTACACTAAGAGTTTATGATGATTCTTTCAATGAAGCCGATGAATTTATAGATTTAGCATATACAATCAATGCTAATGGTGGAAATGCTATTGCTGGAACTTTCAACCAAAAGCATAGAATTACAATCATTGGAACCATAAGTTGTCCGACCGCAAATATTTCTGTAACCCGACCAACTACTTTCTGTGAGGGTGATTCCGCTATTTTAGTAGCTAATGCTGGAACAAGTTTAACTTATCAGTGGTATAGAAATAATGTTTTGATTACAGGTGCAACTCAATCTCAATACGATGCCAAAATCTCTGGGAGCTATCAAGTTGCTGTGAGCCGTCTTGGTTGTACTGTTTCTTCTTCGCCTATTGTGATAATTGTAAAAGTAGGTACGCCACCCCCGATAACAGTTAGCCGTACTATTACAGTTGGCACAATAATCACTGCTGGAAATGGATTGCAGGCAAATGCTATTTGTCCGAGTACCACTACTACTACATACACAGGTACAACGATTGGATATGATGGTGGAACAAAAAGTGGAGTTGATCCTCAAGTTTCGGTTTCGGGTGCTGGACCAAGTATTGGTAGTACAAAAATTTCTATTACATGGAGAAAAAGAAGTGGTGGTAGTATCATTGATTGTGGCACTGTTGGCGGAACAGGACGACCTTATTATGATGAAGTTTCATTTAAAATTAAAGCTCCTGATGGCACTATAGTCAATCTTGTAAATACAGATACTTATGCTATTGGGGTAGCTCCGTTAGGTGTTTTGACAACTATATTTGAAGATGGGGGCTCTGCATTGACTGTTGGTTCATTACCTGCAAATGGCACTTTTTCTCCTGCCCAATCTCTTGCAGCATTTAATGGTTTAAACCCAAATGGTACTTGGACTTTAATTGCCGAAGATGCAGCTTCGATTGATCCTCTTTGCGTGGAAGGTTTTTCGGTGACAGTTCTCACTTCTGGATCAGGTGCTGCCAGTACTATTTCTTGGTACAGCAGTGCTACAGGAGGCACAAGCTTAGGGACTGGTTCTGAATATATTCCGACCGATACAGCCCCAGGAGTATATACTTATTATGCTGAAGCAAGTTGTTCGGGTCTCACTGAATGTGCAACAAGTGTAAGAAAACCTGCAATACTAACGATTTCTTCACTCAATTGCTTATCAGCAGGAGGGTCTGTGTCGTCTGATGCGAATGTTTGTGCTGGAAGTAATTCAGGAGTATTAACATTGAATGGTCATACTGGTACAATTATTCGTTGGGAATCTTCAATAGATAATTTTGTAAATACTACATTGATTTCAAATACTAACAATACATTATCCTATAGTAATCTGACTCAAACCACCAAGTATAGAGCAGTAGTAAAAGATGGAGAGTGTCCAGAAGCTAATTCATCTGCTGCTACAATCACTGTCACTACTATTACGCCGATAGCCACAAATAATGGGCCTTATTTAACTGGCCAAACAATTCAGCTAACTGCAACTGGTGGAAGTACATATACTTGGACAGGCCCGAATGCTTTTTCGAGTACGCTAAATCCTGCAAGTATAGCAAATGCAACTTTAGCAATGGCAGGAATTTATACGGTTATCGTTACACAAAATAGTTGCACAGCCACGGCTACAACATCTGTTATTATTACAGAGAATAATCCTTGTTTAGCAATTGTTGAATATGACTACGTGCAGGCTGGTAATCCGTTTATCTTTAAATTCCCTTTGCTCAATAATATGGTTATTGCCGAAGTACCAGAGCAAACTTCGGTTTTGGTGAATCCAATTTGCCCTAATATTTTAATTGAAAGTTTTAGGATGAGAATAACAGGATTACCTTATTTGCACGAGGTAATTGAGAGTATAGCACCTTTTGCTTTATTCAATAATACAGGAAATGATGTTTTAGGTAGAAATTTAGGGCCAGGTAATTACAAACTTACCGTCACAGGCTACAGCCAAGATAATGCAATGGGAAGCATTGTTTATGGCCCAATTGAAACTGATTTTACAATAGTGGCCAATAATGCAAGTATCTCAACTCCGACATTTACACTTAATTCCTTATGTGCAGGAAGTACATTCAATGTGAATTTTACAACAACTGGAGCATTTAACCCTGCCAATCAGTTTGATGTACAACTTTCTGATGCAAACGGCACATTCGATAATCCAGTTATTATAGGGAGTACACCAGCGGCGGGTGTAGCAGTTTGTACAATTCCGATAAATATTGCAGTTGGATCAAATTATAGAATTAGAGTGGTTTCTACAAATCAAATGCTTGTTGGGGGAAGTAATGGTTCAAATCTTAGTTCTGTGACCGCCACTTTGAATCTCGTTAGTCCAAATAATGATATTTCTGGTGGAGTAACAACAAATCAAGCAAGCCAAACAATAACAGCAACAAATAAGGTACTTGCTCCTGCAAATACAATTTATAAAGCAGGGAACTCAATTTTATTAAATGCAGGTTTTCAAGCAAATTCAAGCTCAGTTTTCAAGGCAGAGATTGCAGGGTGTAATTAATAGTCAGGTTTTTGTAGAAATTAAAAAAGGTTTGATGTTCAAGACATCAAACCTTTTTCTTAAATATGACTTCAAAAATCAAACGCCCCATTTTTCTGGGTTACGTCTCCATTTTTTTAATGATTCTAACGAATCGGCTGAGATATAATTTTGGGCAATTGCTTGATCAATGAGTGCATTATAATGACTCAAAGTGACTAATTTTACTCCTTTATCAGCAAAGTTTTTATCAGCAACTTTAAAACCATACGTAAAAATTGCCACCATTCCTACAACTTCTATCCCAGCTTCACGCAAGGCATCAACGGCTTTTAATGAACTTCCACCAGTCGAAATCAAATCTTCGATAACTACAACTTTTTGTCCTTTTTCGATGCGTCCTTCAATTTGGTTTCCCATGCCATGCTCTTTTGGTTTAGGGCGGACATAAGCAAATGGTAAGCCCAATGCATCAGCAACTAAGGCTCCTTGTGGAATTCCTGCTGTAGCTACACCAGCAACCAAAGTTGCATCAGGAAAATGTTTCTTGATAGCCTTTGCCAAAGATTTCTTGATAAAAGTACGGCCTTCCGCAAACGAAAGCGTTACACGGTTATCGCAATAGATTGGCGAGTTCCAACCAGAACTCCACTTGAATGGTTGTTCAGGACTTAATTTTACGGCTTTTGTTTCTAATAATAAAGAAGCGATTTTTTGAGATACGGTCATAAATTAGAATACCCCCCCGCCCCTAAAGGGGAGCTAAAGTAAAAATATTCCTAACAGAGGCAATTTAAAGCGGGACACAATTTTCCTATTCAATGAGTAGAAAATATTTTTGTCCCCCTTTAGGGGTTAGGGGTATTTAGGAGTTTTCTTTTTTCTTTAATAAAATCTTGTCAATACGATTTTTGTCCATATCGACAATTTCAAATTCGTAGTCTTCCCATTCAAACTTATCGCCTGTATCAGGAATTTCCTGTAAAATATGCAGAGCAAAACCGCCAAGGGTATCAAAACCAGTATATTCTTTACGATTATTGATGACTACTTCAAACTGATTCAAGAAATCATCGAATGGGAGTGAGGCATCTACCAAGAAACTGCCATCTTCACGCTCAACTACTTCATATTCAAACTCATCATCCATCGAAATATCTCCTACTAAAGCATCCAAAATATCATTGAGTGTAATAATTCCCATCACACTACCGTATTCGTCTAAGATAATTCCCATGTGAATACGTTCTTCACGGAATTTTTCAAGTGCTTGGTATGCTTGGTTATTTTCAGGAATAAACAATGGTTCTTTGCCGAGGTCTTCAAGGTGTTGTAGTTCAGTACCTAAATCTTTACCAAGTAAATCTTTTATGTAGAGAAGCCCTGTTATGTTATCAATACCATCTTTACAAATCGGATAAACCGAGTGCTTAGTTTCGATGATTTTCGCAATATTCTCTTCTACTGAATCTTCTAAATCAAGGTAAGTTAAATCACTGCGGTTAGTCATCAATGAAGTGATTTTTCTATCGCCCAAATGAAATACATTTTGTACAATTTCTTGTTCGATTTCATCAATTGCTCCACCTGTTGTGCCTTCTTGAATCATTGATTTGATTTCTTCCTCCGTTACCGAGCTGTCGGAAACTTCAATTCCCAAAATCTTGATTATCAGGTCACTACATTGAGTTAGAAGCCAAATGAAAGGAGAAGTTATTTTCGATAAAATATTCATCGGAGCAACCATCGTTTTGGCAATCGCTTCCGGGTTCGACATCCCAATGCGTTTCGGAACCAATTCGCCCAAAACTAATTGGATAAAACCAATGATTAACACTACCAAACCAACTGCGATATTATCGGCGTATTTGAGTTCGAGACCAAGACCTGTAAGAAAATCTTGAATACCAATCGTGAGCGTATCGCCCGAAAAAATACCCGTCAAAATACTGATGAGTGTGATACCGATTTGAACCGTAGAAAGAAAGCGATTAGGAGAGTTTGCGAGTTCGAGTGCGGCAGCGGCTCGGCGATCGCCGTTTTTGCTTGCTATTTCAAGTTTTGTTTTTCGAGAGGATATTAGGGCAATCTCCGACATGGAGAAAATACCATTAAGAATGACTAAAAAAAGGATTATTAAAATTTCCATTTAAAGTTTTAAACCCTCATTTACTGGGGTTTGGATGATTATTAAGATGCAAAATAAAATATTTTAATCAGAAATTACGCAAAAACAATATTATAATTTTTTTATCTCTCTAATTACTTCCAAAAAAATTCCGAACTTTGCCTCTTAATCAATCTTTTTCTGATAAACCTTATGGTTATTTTTATTGACGATAAATTAATTAAAATAGTAAGTTCTAAAAAATTTAAGCATCTTCACGGCAATGATTTTGATACAATGATTGATGCTCGTTTGGAAACTTTGAGTCTGAAAAAACTGCACGGGCATGTCATTATCTTGAATGCTTCTGAAGCAACGATTGAAAAGTTTTTCAAATTAATCCAACAATCAAAAGATGTTGTTTATCAGTCGGTTACATTAATAGTAGAAGATAAAGATGCTATCGGAACTCAGATAAAAAATCTCTATAAGGTTGTAAAAGCGGCGGGTGGAGTTGTTTTTAATGAAGAACAAAAAATTTTGATGATGTATCGACTCGGGAAATGGGATTTGCCCAAAGGAAAGCGAGATGATAACGAAAAAGCCAAGCAGACTGCCGTGCGAGAGGTAGAAGAGGAGTGTGGGATAAAAGTGCAACTGAGTGGAAAACTCTGCACAACGTGGCATACCTATACGATGGGAACTCGCAAAATTTTGAAGCGAACGAAATGGTACAGAATGAATTGTACCGATGAGTCGATGATGCAACCACAAACAGAAGAAGGTATCGAAAAACTGGAGTGGATGACCGAAAAGGAAGTGCAAACAGCTTTACTAAATTCTTACAGTTCAATCCGTTATGTGATTGATCAACTCAAAGAGAAATATGAAACTAAAATACAATAAATACGTTTTCGGGCTGCTTTTTTTGTTTGGTTTAGAATCTGAAACTAATGCCCAAAATTCTTGTCAGCCGAGTTCGTTTTTATTGAAACCAACCGCCCAAAATCGCACAATTGAATGGCAAAAGTTTCCAGAATTTAGCCTGCCCTTCTCAATCGTTTATGGTGGACCTCGCTTTGGCGATTTTCAGAAACAACCACTCAAGCACGGTTTTAGTCACTTAGCTACTTCTGACGGAAATGATGCCGACTTACCAAGAAATCAGCGTGCAGCTGTTTGGTACGGCACTGGTTATCCATCAGCCAATCAGCCTTGGGAAACTATTAAAAGTCCTTGGGGGAATAATGTTGAATTGTACAAAAACAAGTGGAGAAATGATATGTCGGGTTTTGCAAATGCCTTTTCAAGTTCGGCAGGAACGGGCATTGCAGACATTGACTTGTTTGTGCCTGATATTGAACTCCAAATAAAATCGAATGATTCGATTCTGAATCTTAGAAATCACCCAACAACGCCAGTTATATACAGGAGCCTTGATAATCAGTCTTTTATTACGCAATACAAAAAAGATATTCAAACATTATATGGTCAAGCGTTTATCGAAACCAAGAAGTATGCAACCCCAACTACCAAAATAGGAGGCTATTCGGACGCTCCGATTTTGAATACATATATCAATATTGCAGGAAATTCTTGGCAAAAATGGACCTCGGATGTATCGCTGCTAAATTATATCAATTATGATTTTTCTAAGAATACACTCGGAGGAGCTGCATTCGATAATCAAGATTTTTATAGCCCAGCAGCTTATTATTATTATGATTTTCCAAGTCCACTTGCACCTGATTATTTAGCTTATCTTTTATTTCAAATTGAAGTAAACCGAGCTTGGACGAACAAACCAATAATTCCATTTGTTTGGCTTCGATATAGTTATACACCACAGTTTGTGAAAAGATTTATTCGACCATTTATGGCCGAGGCGACTGCGATTTTTCCATTTTTCTCGGGAGCAAAAGGTTTGTGGCTTTGGGACGACCCTGGTACATTTAGCAATAATGAGAATTATGCCACTTATGAACATTTTATCAATGGTTTGTACCGACTTTCGCAGTTTAAAGATATGTTTACGGGTAATTATGAGTTGGTGATTCAGACAACTGCCCGTGATTATGTAGATACTCGAAAACCAATTTGGCGAGCCGTTGCTAAAGGGAATGAGTTGCTGGTTGCTGCACATAATCCGTACGCCAAAGACGAAAACGAAGTTGTGACGATTGAAGTAGCCTACAAAAATTATCGACAAAATATTGCCCTCAAAGGCTATGAAGTTTTTTTATGTAAGTTTGATATGACCTTGCTCGCCAGCGAACCAACCATTACCAATATTGAAGTTTCGCCAAACCCCGCTTCTGACCAAATCCAAATCAAAATATTTAGCAAAAAAGAACAACAAGCTCCAGTTGAGATTTTTGATATAACTGGCAAAAAAGTACTACAAGAAAAAATGAGTTTATTGCAGGGAGAAAATAGTAAGTTGTTGAATATTAGTGGTTTATCGAGTGGTATTTTCTTTTTGCGAGTTTTGGGTGAGAGTAGGAAGATTGTGGTTGATTGAGACTTTTATAGTTGTAAACTTATTTTAGGACGAGACATTATTATGAAAATAAAAACTAAAAACGCCCCCCTTGAAATAAATAAAATAGAAGAGTTTGAAACGAATTATGGTTTTAAAATTCCAACTGAATTTAGAAATTTCCTTTTGGAGAATAATGGTATTTACTTCAAACCAATGTTGTTTGATTTAGAAGTACAAAATGAAATAACCACTTTTTGTACTAATAGTATTTACAGTATTCATAATAACAAAGATTTTGATATAGAATGGATAAGAAGCCTGACCAGAGAAAATATTGAACAAAATGGTTTTTACATAAATGATTCTGATTGTTTCATTTTTATAGCACCAGAATATGACAACGAAATTTATTTAGGGATTAAAGGCAAATATTACGGTAAAGTTTATCTTGTTGACAAAGTCAATGAAGATGGAATTGAAACTAAATTACACCTAATCGCCAATAATTTTAGTGAATTTTTAAATATGCTAAGAGAAAGTGATATTGAACCATACGATGAGAATGAAGTTTTTAATTAATTCCATTCCCTCCGTTAGTTCAAAAATTAAATAAGTTCGGCTGATTTTAAAACCGTAGTGGAGCTATCAGTCGATGTGTTAGCCGTTGTTATAACGGCTTCAGAGAAAAAGAGTTATTAAAAGAATAAATCATGCAAAATAAACTCATCAACGAAACCAGTCCATATTTACTTCAACATGCTCATAACCCCGTTGAGTGGTATCCGTGGGGCGAGGAAGCTCTACAAAAGGCCAAATCCGAAGACAAGCCAATTTTGGTAAGTATTGGTTATTCGGCTTGCCATTGGTGCCACGTTATGGAGCGAGAATCTTTCGAGAACGAACAGATTGCCGAAATAATGAATGAGCATTTGGTCTGCATCAAAGTTGACCGTGAAGAACGCCCCGACGTTGATGCCATTTACATGGATGCCTTGCAAGCAATGGGGCTACGTGGCGGTTGGCCGCTCAATGTTTTTCTGATGCCCGATGCCAAGCCTTTTTATGGTGGTACGTATTTCCCTGCTCCAAATTGGGCAAATCTGATTGAAAGTATCAGTAATGCTTTCAAAAATGACCGAGAAAAACTGCAAAAATCGGCCGAAGGTTTCACGCAAAATATGCACGTAAAAGAGAGTGATAAATACCAGATGGATATTTCGGACGAAGGCCTGAAAATATCAGAGGAAGAACTTACCACGATTTTTAATCGCCTCCACAAAGATTTTGATTTCGAGAAAGGTGGCATGAATCGCAGTCCAAAATTTCCGATGCCGAGTATTTGGAAGTTTTTGCTCAGATACTACACCATTACGCACGACAAACGAGCTTATCAGCACCTCATTCACACACTTGATCGAGTTGCTTTGGGCGGAATTTATGATACCCTCGGCGGTGGTTGGACTCGCTACTCGACTGATGAAGATTGGAAAGTGCCGCACTTCGAGAAGATGCTTTATGATAACGGACAATTGGTTTCGCTCTATGCCGAAGCTTACGCCTTAACGAAATCGGAAGGCCAGCCCGATGAATTTTATAAGGCAAAAGTTACCGAAACCATCGAATGGCTCGAACGAGAAATGATGAGCCAAGAAGGTGGTTTTTACTCAGCCTTAGATGCTGATAGTGAAGGCGAAGAAGGAAAATTCTATATTTGGAAGAAATCGGAAATTGAAGCAATTTTGGGTGAAAATGCCGCTCCATTCTGCGAAACTTTCGAGTTTTCGGAACACGGAAATTGGGAACATGGCAATAATGTGGTGCATCTCGAAGAGCGAGATTTCATGGAAAATGGATTCCCGTTGAACCAAGAAATCAAACAAAAACTCTTTGATTATCGAGCAAAAAGAATTCGCCCAGGGCTTGATGATAAAATTTTGTGTTCGTGGAATGGGCTGATGCTCAAAGGTTTAGTTGATGCGTATCGTTATCTCGACAATCCGAAGTTTTTGGAATTGGCCTTACAGAATGCGAATTTCATTAAAGAAAAAATGAGTATCAAAGTCACAACCGAAGATGGGGCAGAGGGGCGTGGACTTTGGCACAATTATAAAAATGGCAAAGCAAATATCGTAGCATATCTGGAAGATTACGCCAGCGTGATTGATGCCTATACTGCCCTTTATCAAGTGACGTTTGATGAAACTTGGCTAAAAGAAGCTGAATTATTGGCCGATTATACCATTGCTAATTTCTATGATGCCGAAGATGAGTTTTTCTATTTTACTGATAGTCAAGGCGAAGAATTGATTGCTCGTAAAAAAGAAATTTTCGATAATGTGATTCCTGCATCAAACTCCATGATAGCCAATAATTTGTATAATTTGGGTTTAATATTAGGCAGAAATGATTTCATCGAAATCAGTAATTTGATGTTGGCCAAAATGAAACGCATCGTTCTAACCGACCCTCAATGGGTCACGCATTGGGCGTGTTTGGCAACGCAACATACCAAACCAACTGCCGAAGTAGCCATTGTTGGGGGTAATTTGAAAGAAGTCAGAAATGAAATCGATGCCGATTTTATGCTAAATAAAGTGTTTGTTGGAACTGAAACTGACTCAAAACTACCGCTTTTACAAAACCGAACCGCAAAAAATGGCGAAACCACTATTTATGTATGTTTCGATAAAACCTGTCAATTACCAACTACCGAAGTCGCAAAAGCCTTAGAACTAATGCAGTAGAGCAATTTTCTAAATTGCTCAATTTTAATTATTTTTATGAAAACATCAATAACAAAATGAAAACCAAACATCTATTACTACTCCTAACCATTATTGTTTTCGGAGCAAACGCTCAGAAGATAAACAGTGCGACTGTCCGAAAATTACCCGAATACAAATTATCAAAAAAAGAAATTGAAGCACATATTCGTTTCATAGCATCTGATGAAATGTTGGGGCGTAGAACTGGCGAAATTACTAATAATGTAGCTGCCCGATACGTTGCCGAAAATTTCCGTTTGCAAGGTTTAAAAACGCCAAATGGTCAAAAAGATTATTTGCAACCAGTACCTTTTGAAATGGTAAAACCAACAAAAAAAGGAGAAGTTTTGGTTGGAACTGACTCATTAAAATGGACTAAGGATTTTATTATGTTGAGCGGGAAAGCCACTAAACTCGAAAATACTCCTGTGGTTTTTGTCGGTTACGGCTGGGTTGACGAAAAACAAAATGATTATAAAGACATTGATGTAAAAGGCAAAATCGTAGTCGCTCAATTTGGTATTCCGAACAGCGATGACCCGAACGAAAATCTTAGAGGCTCATCGAAAAAAGTTGATTTTGCAGCGAAAAATGGTGCTGCTGCATTCATCCAGTTATATAATTTGAAGTATCCGTGGGCAGCAATCACTAATTATATGGGTGGCGAAAAACTCAATTTAGCTCCTGAAAATGTGTCAAACGCTGATATTCCACATATTTGGGTAAGTAATACTCACTTAAAAAAGTTTGATAGAGAATCTTTGAAGACCTTGAGCTTAAATGTAAGCGAAGTTTCAAAGAAAACCGTGATGTCGTATAATGTTTTGGGCGTTTTGGAAGGCTCCGACCCAGTTTTGAAAAACGAATATTTGGTATTAACTGCACACTTCGACCACGTTGGAACTGGCCGAAAAGGCGGTCGAGTAACTGAAAGTGATACAATTTTTAATGGAGCAAGAGATAATGCTTTCGGAACAACTGCCATTTTATCAGCAGTAAAAGCTTTTACGCAAAAACCAACCAAGCGTTCAATTTTATTCATTGCTTATACAGGTGAAGAAATCGGACTTTTGGGAAGTAAATATTATGCCGAGCATCCACTCGTGCCATTGAAACAATGTGTTTACAGCCTTGATTGCGATGGTGCAGGTTATAATGATACAACAAAAGTAACCGTTATTGGGCTTGACCGTACCGATGCCCAACCACAAATCGAAGCAGGTGCAAAAGCTTTTGGATTAACAGCAATCACCGATCCAGCTCCCGAACAAAATCTTTTCGACCGCTCAGACAATGTGAATTTGGCTGCAAAAGGTATTCCATCACCCGACTTTGCCCCAGGTTTTACGGCTTTTGATGCAGAGATTAATAAATTTTATCACCAAGTTTCAGACAGCCCAGAATCAGTCAATTACAATTATTTGCTGAAATTCTGTCAAGCTTACGTTTACGCAGCCAGATTGATTGCTGACCGCCCAACGGCTCCAAAATGGAAAGCTGGCGATAAATACGAAAAGGCATTTAATGAATTATATGGCAAGTAAGACAACTTTTTAACTTGTCAATCATAGAAAAGTAGGATACTTAAAACCTTTCCTACTTTTCTCTAAATTTTTTATAAGCTCTCGCCGCAAAAAACAAAGTCAGTCCAAAAGCCAAGACTCCTAAGAATAAAAATACAAAATTGAGTAAATCTTTCACAACGGCCAACAATACAATTGCTACCAAAAATAAGGTGGGAAGTTCATTTAATAATCTAAATTGAAACGAAGTATAAGTACTTTTATCAGCCTCTTGTTTTTTTATAATTCCCTTACAATAAAGGTGATATCCAGTCAAAAGTACCAGCAAAACCAATTTTGTTTGTAGCCACCCTTGTTCTAAAAACGCAGGTGTATTGACCAGCATCAAAATTCCGCAAGTCCACGTAATCATCATGGCAGGGTTACAGATAATCTTATATACTCGCCACTGCATAGCAGTATATTGTTTCTTCCAGTCTTCTCGCAATGCTTCGGGTTTATCGGCTGCTTCAGCATGATAGACAAACATTCTGACCAAATAAAACAAGCCTGCAAACCAAGATACAAACCCGATAATATGAAGCGATTTTAGATATAAATGAAGCATTTTTTTAAATTAAGAATGTAGAATGTAGAATTAAGAATGTTTATGTGCGAGCATTTAATACATCCTTAAATCTAAATTTTCAATTAATTGACTGCAAAGATAACAATGAAAAGCTCTCGAACGTTTTAAAATAAATTTCTACAACAAAATTTATGGTAAAACATTTTACAATACTCCTTCTATTCCTATCCATCAATACCTTTGCCCAAAGCCCCAATCCAAAAGCCAAAGAGTTTTACGAAAAAGCCCTAAAGAATATTGCCGAAAGAAAATCAGTTGATGCTATTGAAAATCTACAAAAAGCCATCGACAAAGATTCTACTTTCGCTGACCCATATTTCAAACTTGGCCAAATCAACGAAGCAGCTCGAAATCAAGAAAATGCTATAAAATTCTACAAAAAAGCCATCGAATTACGCCCGAATGATCCATTGCTTACGCAAGGTTATACCTATATAGGCACAAGGCTCGTAAAAGCAGGCGAATATGCAAAAGCCAAAGAATATTTGAGTTTTTCTGTAAAAAATGTACCGCAAAACAGTCCAGTTATGAAACAGCTTACTCGCCAACTGGAGCAATGTAAGTTTGGGGAAGAGGGAAAAAATACCGCTTTACCTTTCAAAGCTGCCGAAATGGGAGCAACCATCAACTTTAAAAATAAACAATATTTTCCTGTTCTGACTGCCGATAACGAAACGCTTATTTTCACGGCTCGCTCAGATGATGGTGACGAAAATCTTTATACTTCACAATTGATAAATGGCAGCTGGTCTGTTCCAAAAAGTATTTCTGATAAAATTAATACAACCGCCAACGAAGGCACTTGCAGTATTTCGGCAGATGGACGAACTTTGGTTTTTACAAGTTGCGATGGCAAAAATAGTCTGGGTAGCTGCGATTTGTATATGTCAAAGAAAATCGGCGAAGAATGGACAACACCTGAGAATTTAGGAAGCAGTGTAAATACTCCTTTTTGGGAAGCACAGCCAAGCTTATCAAACGATGGTCGAATCTTGTATTTTTCCTCTGACCGACAAGGAGGTTATGGGCGTAAAGACTTATGGATGAGCGAATTAAAAGAAAATAATACTTGGACAAAAGCCATAAATCTCGGTGATGTTATTAATACAGCAAGTGATGAAATTTCGCCTTTTGTTCACGCAAACGGTCACACTTTATTTTTCGCATCAGATGGACATTTGGGCATGGGCGGATTAGATTTATTCATGGCCGAATCAAAAATTGGAATATATTCTAAACCAGAAAATTTGGGGTTTCCAATCAATACGCATGAAGACCAAGTGGCATTATTTATTTCGGCCGATGGCTCAAAGGGGTATTATTCTTCCGATGTAAAACCTGAGATTAAATTGTTTCAATTCGATATTCCGAAAAAACTTTCAGATAAATTCAAAAGTGCTAGTTACGTAAAAGGAATTATTCAAGATGCAATCAATAAAAAAAAACTTTCGGCTGACATCGAATTGATTGATTTGAAAACCAATAAAGTCATAGAAAAAACAATCTCTGATGCCATCACGGGGCAATATACAGCAGTTTTGCCTAATGGTAGTCAGTATGGACTTTTCATCAATAAAAAAGAGTATTTTTTCAAAAGCTTAACTTTTAATTTTTCAGAAAAAAATGAAGCCGATGGAAAAGTAATTGATATTTTGCTCGACCC
Organism: Emticicia sp. MM; assembly: GCF_001649495.1. Taxonomy (NCBI): domain Bacteria; kingdom Pseudomonadati; phylum Bacteroidota; class Cytophagia; order Cytophagales; family Leadbetterellaceae; genus Emticicia; species Emticicia sp. MM. The sequence goes on from NZ_LXHX01000071.1 coordinate 74,425, forward strand.
AATCAAAAAAGACGTAAAAACGGTATTGAATAATATCTTTTTCGATTCTGGAAAAGCTGAACTCCGCCCCGAGTCATTTACCGAACTTGATAAACTGCAACTATTATTAACACAAAATCCGTCTTTGCAGGTAGAGATTTCGGGACATACTGATGATGTAGGAAAAGATACTGAAAATCAGCTACTTTCAGAGAAAAGAGCCTTGTCTGTAGCTGATTACCTTGTAAAAAAAGGTGTAAATATACAAAACATTAAAGTGAAAGGCTACGGAAAAACAAAGCCCATCGTCCCGAATACTTCCGAAGAAAACCGCCAAATCAACCGACGAATCGAAATGAGTATTTTGTAAACTTGGCGTTTAGGTCTTTTTTGCCGAACTTTGCGATATAATTAATTTGTTAGACAATAAATAATTTAGGAATTTTTCTTTCAACAGAAATTTTCATCATTCAATTAAACAAGTCCCCCTTTAGGGGCGGAGGGGTTATATGACACAAGAACAAGTAGATGTTTTAATTTTGGGTTCAGGCCCAGCGGGTTATACAGCAGCAATTTATGCAGCACGTGCAGGACTAAAACCAATGATGTATCAAGGTGGACAACCAGGCGGACAATTAACAATCACAACTGATGTTGAAAACTTCCCAGGCTATCCAGAAGGAATTCAAGGTCCTGAAATGATGGAAGATTTTAGAAAACAAGCTGAGCGTTTCGGACTTGATAATCGTTACGGAATGGCAACAAAAGTGGATTTTTCAACACCAAATGCCCATAAAGTAATAATTGATGATACTATCGAGATTACAGCGAAAACTGTCATTATTGCCACAGGAGCTTCGGCAAAATGGCTCGGTTTAGAATCAGAGCAACGTCTCAATGGCTACGGAGTTTCAGCCTGTGCGGTGTGTGATGGATTCTTTTTCCGCAAACAAGATGTAGCAATTGTAGGTGCGGGCGATACTGCTTGCGAAGAAGCTCACTACTTATCGAAACTTTGCAATAAAGTATATATGTTGGTGCGTCGTGATGAATTCCGTGCATCACAAATCATGCAAAACCGTGTAAAAAATACACCAAATATTGAAATATTATTCAATACTGAAACTCTCGAAGTATTGGGAGAGGATGGAGTAACAGGAGCAAGATTGAAAAATACAAAAACCAACGAAGAAAGTACAATTGATGTAACTGGTTTCTTTGTTGCGATTGGCCACCAACCAAATACACAAATTTTTGCAGATTATATCACACTTGATGAAGCTGGTTATATAGAAACGGAAAAAGGAAGTACGAGAACCAACATTGAAGGAGTATTCGCTTGTGGTGATGCACAAGATAAGATCTATCGTCAGGCGGTTACAGCAGCAGGAAGTGGCTGTATGGCAGCCCTTGATGCTGAGCGATATTTAGCCTCTCAAGGTTTGCATTAATCAGATTTATTGCTTAAACTTGTTATTAAATGTGTCCATTCAGTAATTTTTGGCATACTTTTAGTAATAAGTTTGGTGCTGCCTTATAACCAAAACAAACAAATATGAAAAAGGCTATATTACCGATTATCATTGCATTGGCTTTTTCAAGTGCAACTTTTGCCCAACGTGAGCGAGGGTTAAAATTGAATAAACCAAATATTCCTTCAAAACAGAAAGAATCAAATTCTAAAGACAAAAACTTCAATAAGGATAAAAAAGAAGATGATGAATTTAGTTTTGAGGAAGAACCAAAACTTCGATTTGTCAACGAATTTGAAACTCCCAAAGTGGTTGAATCTGCACCAGCAGTAAAAATCGAACCTATCAAAGAGCTAAACACTGCCGTTCATGAAGATACCTCAAGTATTGATGAAGGTGAAGTGCAAATTGTTGAAATCGAAGACGAGGCTCAATTCGTAGGAAGTGACGAAATGGTAAAAATTGCCAGTTATTTCTCAGTTTGGGATACAGATTCTGTTGATCCTTATGGTATTGATGCCAAAGAATTTGATGATGTCGTTCCGATTCAATTATATGATATTTCGCAAGGAAGATACTGGGCAGGACCATTGAGTAAAGGTGTAACCAACTCGCCATTTGGATGGAGATGGAAACGCTGGCATACTGGTCAAGACCTTGATTTAGATACTGGAGAACCAGTTTATGCTGCATTTGATGGAATCATTAGGGTGGCGAGTACCCGTGGGGCTTATGGAAGATGTGTAGTGATTCGCCATTATAATGGACTCGAAACACTTTATGGACACCTATCAAAAATCAATTTTGAGCCAAACACAATCGTAAAAGCAGGTGATGAAATCGGTAAGGGTGGAAGTACTGGACGTAGCTCGGGGCCACACCTTCATTTTGAGACTCGTTACGAAGGAAATCCATTTGACCCAAGAAATATTTTCAACTTTAGTCCGAGTCAAATCAATATAGTTTCGCAAGATTTCTTAATGACGTCTCGTGTGTATGATTATCTGAGAGGTGGTGCAAGTAAAGGTGATTTCGAGTACGATGAACCAGTTGCAATTAATAGAAAAATGTGGTACAGAGTGCGTTCAGGTGAAAATCTTAGTGAAATTGCAAACAAATTCAATACATCGGTTGCTGAAATTTGTAAACTAAATAAAATACGCTCTTCTTCTCGGTTACGTGTTGGCTATCGGCTACGTGTAAAGTAAGAATTAAAAGAAAATACAATGAAAATCAGCGACGTGAAACTTTTTACGTCGCTTTTTTTTTATATCATAATACAGTTCAACAATATCAAGTAACAAATGAAATTAGATTTAGTTGTGTTGGCCGCTCATCCCGATGATGCCGAAATGTCGTGCGGCGGAACAATTGCCTCAGCCATAGCACAAGGAAAAAAAGTAGGCATCATAGATTTTACCAAAGGCGAACTCGGCACCCGTGGTACTCCTGAAATCAGAGCATCTGAAGCAGCAGCAGCATCAAAAATCCTGAATATATCAGCCAGAGAAAACCTTGGTTTTAGAGATGGTTTCTTTAAAAACGATGAAGAGCATCAACTAAAATTAATAGCTGCTATCCGCCGTTATCAACCAGATGTAGTTTTGGCAAATGCTATCGAAGACCGTCACCCAGACCACGGAAAAGGTGCCGCTTTGGCAGTAGATGCTTGTTTTTATTCGGGTTTAAGAATGATTCAAACATTGGATACTGATGGTACACCACAAAAAGAATGGCGACCCAAAGCATTGTATCACTACATTCAAGATAGATTTATCAAACCAGACTTGGTTGTTGATATTTCAGATTATTGGGAGGTGAAAGAAGCATCTATCAGAGCTTATAAAAGCCAGTTTCATGACCCAAATAGCACAGAACCTGAATCGTATCTAACAAGTCCTGAATTCTTAGAATTTTTAAAAGCTCGTTCACAGGAAATGGGGCACATGATTGGTGCAAAATTTGGTGAAGGATATACTAAAACAAAGATAATCGGCGTTAAAACCTTCTTTGACTTGATATAATAATTTTTAGATTCTTTTCTTTTTTTAAAATATAAAACCCCAAGAAACAAGAATATTTTGATGTTAAAAGTTGTAGATAAATTACACATTTAGTGCAAAAAATATATATTAAGTGGTATGATTTATCTAAATGGTAATCATTTTAATAAATCTTTGTGTCTTTTATATAATTTTTAGGTTTCATTTATTAAATTTGTACTTTATTTAGAATTTAAAATATTCATTTCGATAATTAAATTACATGAAAAGAGCATTAGTTTGTGGAGCAGGTGGCTTTATTGGCGGCCATTTGGTTAATCGCTTGAAAAGTGAAGGTTATTGGGTAAGAGGTGTAGATTTAAAATATAATGAGTACGGTAACGGAAATGCAGACGAATTTGTAATTGGAGATTTGACAGACCCCGTTATCTGTCATCAAGTAGTTGAAGGTGGTTTTGATGAGGTATATCAATTGGCTGCTGATATGGGTGGTGCAGGATATATTTTTACTGGCGAAAATGATGCAGCCGTAATGCATAATTCGGCACTTTGTAATCTAAATATGTTGCATGCAGCACAACAAGCTGGAGTAAAGAAAATCTTTTATTCTTCATCGGCTTGTATGTATCCTGAATATAACCAACTTGACCCAGAAAACCCAAAATGCTCAGAAGAATCAGCTTATCCTGCTGCTCCTGATAGCGAATATGGTTGGGAAAAACTTTTCAGTGAACGTTTGTATCTTACTTACCAACGTAATTTAGGTATTAATGTTAAAATAGCTCGTTTCCATAATATTTTTGGACCACAAGGAACTTGGAGAGGAGGTAAAGAGAAAGCTCCAGCCGCAATTTGCCGTAAGGTAATAGAGGCAGGTGATGGCGGAACTATCGAAATATGGGGCGATGGAAAACAAACTCGTTCGTTTTTGTATGTTGACGAATGTGTTGAAGGAATCCGCCGTTTGATGGAGTCTGATTTCTCTGGCCCTGTAAATATTGGTTCTGAAGAAATGATCTCAATCAATGATTTTGCTAAATTAATTGCTGAAATTTCTGGTAAAAACATAACCATCAAGAATATCACAGGCCCGGAGGGCGTTCGTGGAAGAAATTCAGATAATGCTTTGATTCAAGAAAAATTGGGTTGGGCACCATCTAATTCACTAAGAGATGGGATCACCAAAACATATCATTGGATTGCTGAACAAGCAATTAAAGAGGTTGAAATGGCTTAATTAATTTCAAGTAAAGACTTAATAAAATTTTCACTACTGTGATTTTTTACAAAAACACTTGCTCTTTCTGGGTAAGTGTTTTTTGTGTTTTGGAAACTTATAATCGCCTGTTTTATTTCTTCTGGATTAAACCCATCAACGGTTATGCCTAAATTGTATTCACGAGTAAGGTCTCCCACAACACCAAATTTTGTTGCCAAAACTGGTTTATTATGTCTTGCTGCTAAACCAATTACACCACTTGAAGAAAAGAAATTGATATATGCTACCGATACAATATCACTTTGCCCAACGTACGCTTCCATTTCATCATCATCGACAAATCTACTTTCAAGCTCAACTTGTAGTTCTGGTCTTATAGCTTTTGCAGTATCTAACGCTTGCATTAATGCAGCTCGATTTGCTTCATGGATTTTTCCGACTACCAAAAGGCAAGTATTTTCTGCATCATCGGCTGTGAGTTGTTGCATTGCTTTTAGCAAATTCACTACATTTTTTTTCTCATCAATAAATCCAAAGGCTAAAAAAATCTTTTTATGAGCAGCAATCTTGTATTTTTCTCTGATAACTAAGCCTTCACGAGTTGGATAATCATAGACAGGGTCTGGAAGATAGGTGAAAATTTTCGTTCCCAATGTTTCATTCATATTTTTGATAGTTTCTCTATCATTGAATATAAAAACCTTTTTTAGCTGAGCATTGCGGCACATCCACCAAGTAGTAAAAAGTTTTCTTGCCTTCGTAATAGTCGATTTTTGTTTGGCTCTTAAAGTCGAATCTTGCGGAATTACACGTGGGTATGGATTGAACATTATTCCACTGATTTGGCACGGAAAACGACTACTTCCAATCGTATGCTGAAACATATCAAGCATCATCATAATTACTCTATTTGCTTGATAATCAGTTGCATAGCGAGTAATATGTTTCCAAATTATTTGAGTAGACTTGATAATCGTCATGCCTGAATTAAATGGTGCAAATTCTTCTTCAGTAAAGAAAGTTATTTTCACATTCTTGGCAGTTGTTTTTACTGAGGGAATGTTTTGTGCATCGGGATTGAGTAGAAATATATATTCATCGTTTGATGGATGATTTTCTAAAAATCGGAGGATATTCTGTATATGACCTAAATTATGACCAACTAATCTGACATATATATCACAAATAATAATTCGCATATTTTAAGTTTTTTAGGCTTTTGTTTAAGTTATTTGAAGTTTTACAGCACACTTTTATAGACTTCAAGTGTTTTTTTTGCAGTAATTGTTGGTGAAAAATCTTGTAGACGTTTTCTGCCTTTTTGTATTAATTCTGTTCGTAAATCAGCATTTTCAATAACTTTCTCAATCTGAAAAGCGATATTTTCTTTGTCATCAGGATTAAAATATAGAGCAGCGTCTTGTCCAACTTCTGGAAAGCAAGAACGGTCGCTTAAGATAACAGGGCAATCACAGGCAAATGCTTCAATGATAGGAATTCCGAAGCCTTCGTATAAAGAAGGATAGACAAATGCTATTGCATTTTTATACAACTGATAAAGCACATCATCACTATCAATTTCATGATGAAGAATTTGTTTTTCTACTTTTAATCGAATAAATAACTCTTGTTCAGATTGGGTAAATTTGCCATTTCCAGAACAAATTAGATATAAATCATCTTGTTTTTTCAGAATAGGGGCTATTGATTCAATATAAATATCAAAATTTTTGTAATTATATCTACTCCCAACATATAGCAAGTATCTTTTTGGAGTTGAAATCTTAATAGTAGGATTGGGTTGAAAAGTCACAAAATGAGTAGAATGATATATTACCTCTACTTTTTCGGGAGCAACTCCGAAAATATCCAAAATATCCTGCTTTGTATTTTCCGAAACGGCAATGATTTTTGAGGCTTTATCTAAGATTTTTTTCTTCTGATTTATATCAAATCCATCTAAACCTGCATATTGAGTAGAGAATTTTTCAGGAATTACATCGTGATGAGTGATGACAAAAGGCTTTTTTCCAAGAAAAGCTTGAAAATAATCTTTGAAATAAGTTGGATGAAAAACATCATAATTCTGCCGAGCAATTTGTACTGCACTATTCAGTCGATTGATATGCGAAAAAAGCATATTGGTTTTGGCATAACCCAAGAAAAAACTGAAAGGAGTCACGTGCTTTATCTCACCATTTTTTAGGTAATCATTATTCGAGAATAAGAGTGCTAAATCAACCTCAACACCTTGTTCGTATTTTAGATTATACATCAAGTCGTAGAAATATCTTGCTACTCCGCCATATTTTGAACCTGAAAATGATTGGTGGTCATAAAGAACTTTCATAAAGGAGAAAAAGTAGGACGTATCGGGCTCGAACCGATGACCTTCGCCTTGTCGAGGCGACACTCTAAACCAACTGAGCTAACATCCTGTTTTTGAATAAATTAGTAGTACATTTTTCAAACAAATCATTTGATATTCAAAACTAATATCAAATATTCTGATACTATTATAACTGTACTGCAAAAATTGTATCACAAAGATATGATTTTTATGCTTTTCTACCAACCATTCAGATTGATTTTAATGATAAACTTTTTTTGATGGCACTCGCATCAGTAATATAAATCCAACAATAAAAAATACTAAAATTGTTAGAACTGAGTTTCGCATATTGCCAGTTATTTGTCCAACGAATCCAAAAATAAGTGTTCCGAGTGTGATAGCAACTTTTTCTACAATATCATAAAATCCAAAATATGATGCAGTATCAGTTGTATTATCTGGAATTAATTTGGCAAAAGTAGAGCGAGAAAGTGATTGAATTCCGCCCATTACTAAGCCTACTACTGCTGCAATGACATAAAATTCATTTTGAGTAGTGGTGAAATAAGCTGCCAAAGGCATAAATGACCAAATGAATATAAAAACCAAAAGTCCTTTGGTATTTCCGAACTTGCTCGACAACCATGAGGCTAAATATGAGCCAGGAATGGCAATCAGCTGAATAAGCAAAAGTGTAATGATAAGTCCTTGCTTCTCGATGTGTAATTCTTTATCTGCAAAAATTGTAGCTACATAAATAACCGTCATAACACCCATATCATAGAATAAAAACGCCATTAAAAACTTAGTGATGAGTTTATTTTTTCTGACTTCTTTAATAACCTTGATCAATTCTTGAACACCAGTGGTTAGACGGCCTGTTTTAAATGACTTGGGCTCATCTTTCGGCAAATAATAAAACGGAATTTGAGCGAATAAAGCCCACCAAAGGCCAACAGTTAGAAATGAAATTCGGGCCGTGAAACCTGAATCAGAATCAGCCTGAGTTAAACCAAATAATGTTGGCTGCATAATCATTAATAAGTTGACTATCAGTAGTATAACGCTGCCAATATAGCCCATCGTAAAGCCTTTTGCACTTAGATTATCGAAACGGTCTTCGGTAGCAATTACCGGGAGAAATGAGTTATAAAAAACGATACTTCCACCCCAACCGACTATCGAAAGCCCGAACGCAATAACGGCAGGGTTTACATTTCCCCTCGTAAAAAAGTAAAAATAGGCACAACTGGCTGCTCCGAGATAACAGAAGATTTTCATAAAAAACTTACGTCGCCCGCTCGAATCGGCCAATGGTGTAAGAATTGGGTTGAGAATGACGAGTAGGAGTGTAGCAGCCGAAATTGTGTAGGAGTATAAAACCGAATTTTGAATCTGAATTCCAAAGAAATCTACAATATCATTAATGACCTTTCCGTCTGCATCTTTTTCGGAAGTGGTTGCCAGAAAATACATCGGAAAAACAACTGTTGTTATTACGAGGTTATGTACTGAATTCGCCCAATCATACATTGTCCAAGCGTTTAGTACCTTCTTTTGATTTTTTTCAAACATTGTTTTAGTAGTAAGTTAGTTTGACGGTGTTAATGTTGAGATAAAAGGTCAGATTGTGTTCTTTCTTTTAGTGCTATAAATTCATTTTCGTAATTTTTGTCAAGTGTTCCCATTGCTCTATCCCAAAAACTAAAATACAAGCCGTAATTATTTTTGAAATAGTGATGGTGTTGATTATGCATCACCGAGCTATTGAGCCATTTCCAAAACCAATGTTTATGTCCATTTTTCGGAAGCCATTCCCAACCTAAATGTCCGTAAACATTATAGGAAGTCATAAAAACAAGGAACGAAAGCATGATGATTGGGTGCAAAGGTAGCACAAAAGCGAAAACGACAAAAATTCCTGCTTCAACAAAGCCTTCGAGTGGCTGAAATGAAAAGGATGTCCACGGATTTGGGTTAGTAGATTGATGATGAACTTTATGAAAATACTTAAATAGTTTCGGGTGATGCATCAGGCGGTGCATCCAATAGAAATAGGTATCGTGAATGAGTAATGTCAGAAAAAACGATAGTATAAAATATCCCCAACCATAGTCAGAAATTTTGTAGTAAGTCAGTGTATAAGGTGAGATTATTGGATTGAAAAGCAAAACACCAACGATTCCAAAAATGAGAAATGTTATTAGCGAATAAAGTATTTCACGCTGATAATCAGTAGTTTTTGGGAATTTTAATTGAATCTTTTTGTAAGAAATTTTATTTTTTAATCCAACGTAATATATCAGAAATGAGATGCCAGCAATGACTAAATAACGCACAAGGCTTGAAGTAAAAATGAAAGTGAAGAGTTGATATAGGTTTTTAGGAAGGAGCATGGCTTATTTAATGGTTTCGATGGATATATTTTTGTTCAAAAGAGCATTTCTTAATTCTTCTGCAAATTCAACGGCGTGATTTCCGTCTCCATGAATACATATCGTATCAGCTTTGAGAGGAACTTCTATACCTTCTGTTGAAATGATACATTGTTTTTCAATCATCATAATTACTTGATTGACAGCGTCTTGTGTACTTTCAATCATCGCATTGGCTTGCGTTCGAGGTGTTAGATTACCATCGTTTTGATAAGTTCGGTCGGCAAAAACTTCGGATGCAGTTCGTAAACCTATTTTTTCGGCCTCCGTTATTAAATGACTTCCCGATAACCCATACAAAATTAAGTCTGGATGGATGGCTTTAGTTGCTCTGGCAATTGATTTTGCTAAATTGGCATCTTTGGCCGCCATATTATACAAGGCACCGTGTGGTTTTACGTGGTGAAGTTTTCCGCCTAATGCTCTAATTGTGCCGAACATTGCTCCAATCTGATACACACAAATATCATAAACTTCTTGTGGTGAAAGCTGCATACTACGTCGACCGAAACCTTGTAAATCAGGAAATGCTGGATGAGCTCCGATGGCAACTTTTTTTTCGAGAGCCAATTGAGCAGTTTTTCGCATAATAGTGGCATCGCCTGCATGAAAACCACAAGCAATGTTAGCCGACGAAATCAGCTCCATCAAAGCAGTGTCATTTCCCATTGACCAAGCACCGAATGCTTCGCCCATGTCGCAGTTAAGGTCAATTTTTTTGCTTATCATTGAAAAATCTGATGCTTGCTTTTAGTTTCTGAAGTTCGAGTTCTTGTTTTATTAATAAATCTTCGGCTTCTTCAATTGAAACCTTTTTGAATATAATTATGCTATTCAAGTTGCTTTGAGCTAATTTGGGTAAGTCAACCGAAATAACATTTCCAAGTCGGGGGTAGCCTCCACTGGTTTGGTGGTCGGCCATGAGAACAATTATTTGTCCACTTGGTAGAAGTTGAATTGTACCAAAATCTACTGCCGAACTTACCAATTCTTTTTTTGTATCTACTTGTAATGGCTCAGCATTCATTCGGTAGCCCATTCGGTTTGAGTCTTTTGAAATGGTAAAACTTTGATTTTCAAACGATTCTTTGCTTTTTTCGGTCAATAATTCAAATTCGTTACCCTCGGTGAAACGGATTGTTTTTTGGTGAACAAAGTTGGATGTCAGTCCTATATAAGGTAAAAATGTATTTTCAGACTTTTTTGTTGCCAAATACGCTCGGCTGCCAGCAATTAATTTCTTAAATCTAAGAATATTACCAGTTTTAACCAAAATTGTTTTCCAGTTTATGATAGGCTCATTATCAATCGTTGGAGAAAAATCTGCACCACCGATGATAATAACTGCATCCTCTTCAAACAATATTTCGGGGGCAGGAAAGTGCATTTCCAAAATAGGTTGATTTTCATCATTTTGTAGAGCAATATTTAGTAGTTTTACCGAAAACCTGTCCATTGCTCCACTCGGATTGACGCCCAAATGTCGAAGACCATTATTTCCTAAATTTTGATATGTTGAAAGTAACCCTGGCTTAATGAATTTCACTTTTGAATCATTATTTTCCCTAAAATTAATAAATTTTTATTTTAATGACGATTCTCTAATAACTAATTGTGTATCAAGTATTATGGTTTCGGGTTCTATCTTATCAGCTTCGAGTTGTTTGAGCAATAATCTGACAGCCTGAGTTCCCATTTCTCGAATAGGTTGACTGATACTGGTTATCGAAGGTGTAAGGTACATGCAAGTAGGCTCATTATTAAAACTGACCATAGCCACATCTTCGGGAATTCTAAGACCTCGTTGTTTGAGTGCATACATCGTTGAAAATGCAATGTTATCACTCATAGTAAGGATACCATCAGGCGGATTACTAAGGCTCATCATATTACTGGCCTGGATGATTGTATTTTCTTGTGTAAAATCACTGTGACTTACGTATTGTTCTTCATACTGCAACCCACTGCTTATAATTGCTTCTCTAAAACCATCTAAACGTTGATTACTGATTTCAAGATGCGGCGGCCCAGCCAAGCAAGCTAATCTACGACAACCTTTTTCTATCAAGTGCATAGTAGCCTTAAAAGCTGCTTGTTTATTATCTACAATTACTTTAGAACTTTCAATTTTATCAGTATATCTATCAAATAGTACAAGAGGTATTTGTTTTCGGATTAGCCGGTTGATGTGGTCATAGTCGAGCGAATCACGAGCCAAGGAAATAATAAAACCCTCAACCTGAGAATTGAGCATATTTTGAATTTGTGCTACCTCTCTTATATATGACTCGTTGGTCTGACAAACCATTACACTGTACCCAGCTTGCATGGCAGCTTCTTCTATACTATTGAGCATGGAGGCGAAGAAATAGTAACTCAATGCAGGCACAATCACCCCAATTGTTTTTGTGCGATTTCCCACTAAATTTTTGGCCAGTTGATTAGGTTGGTAGTCCATTTCTTCGGCCAGTTTCAAAATTGCACCTTTAGTATCTGGGTGAATTTCTGGCATTCCACGCAGAGCCCTTGAAACTGTAGAAACAGAAATGTTAAGTGTTTGTGCAATATCTTTAATTGTCACAGGGGTTCTTCGCTGCATAATAGATAAAATATAACTTTTACAATATATTCTAAGGGTCTAATAGGCTTTCAAATGTAAATAAAAAATTTAGCAAACGAAGGTAATATAAATTTATTGAGAGATAGTATAAAAATTAATATAAATGCAAACGTTTGCGGTTACGTTTGCGGTTACGTTTGCATGAATTAATAAAAATAAATGTAATTTTTCTACTATTTTTTCTTTGATAATTAATAATTGAGCCTTATATTTATAAATATTAATTAAATTCATTAATAAATAGATAATTAAATTGACTTTTATCTATATATAAAAAAATATTTATTTATTGTATTTTTCCAATACTCTTAATTCGTAAACTAATGAGACAAATTTACCTCAAAAAGTATTCTCTTTCTCTATTATTGGTAGTATCAATTGCATCATTTGGACAGTCTAAACTCGATGTAAAAAAAGAATTTGAGTTCGCCGCCAAACAATATGAGGGTATGCTCGCTGCACATCAAGATTTGACAAAATTTCCACAGTCAACACAGCCAGATGGTACCCCTCGAGATATGAAGTCTGACTGGTGGTGCAGTGGTTTTTTTGGTGGTTCGCTCTGGTATATTTACCAATATAACAATGACCCAAAATGGAAAGATGCTGCCCATAAATGGACGATGGCAGTTGAGAAAGAAAAGTTTAATACCCGCACCCATGATTTGGGCTTTATGCTCTATTGTCCTTTTGGGAATGGCTATCGTCTAACAAAAAATCCTGCTTATAAAGAAATTATGCTTACAGGAGCGAAGTCTTTAGCAACGAGATTTAATCCTAAAATCGGTTTGATTAAATCTTGGGAAAGCTTTAAAGGTGGCTATAAGTACCCTGTTATCATTGATAATATGATGAATTTGGAATTTTTGTTTTGGGCAGCAAAAGAATCAGGTGATAAAAACCTTTACGATTTAAGTGTAACTCATGCGGATAATACGATGAAAAATCATTATCGCCCCGATTTCAGTAGCTATCATGTATTATTATATGGTGAAAATGGTGAAGTTTTGGCAAAGAAAACGCACCAAGGAGCAGCCGACGAGTCGGCTTGGGCAAGAGGCCAAGCATGGGGGCTTTATGGATATACGGTTATGTATCGTGAAACAAAAGATAAGAAATACCTTGATTTTGCACGAAATATTGCCAATTTCTATCTTAGAAATCCTACACTTCCAGCTGATATGATTCCGTATTGGGATTTTAGTAAACAAGGCGAAGAACGTGACGCTTCGGCTGGAGCAATTTGTGCCTCAGCATTATTAGAACTGAGTACTTATGGTGGTAAAGATGCTAAAACTTACTACAATTCGGCAGTGAAAATGCTTGAAACACTATCTACAACTGCATTCAAAGCTGAACTCGGAAAAAATAATCATTTTATATTGATGCATAGTACAGGGCATAAACCTGGAAACTCAGAGATTGATGTGCCACTTGTTTATGCCGATTATTATTATTTGGAAGGTCTTTTGAGATATGAAGCCTTGCGAACTAAGAAGAAATTGTTCTAAAATTCACTAAATCTACACTACTTTAAATAAAAATGTAAACGTTCATTCTAACATTCTATCCAAAATTCTATGAAACATTATTTACTTTTATTTCGATCTGTAAACGAAACAATCAAGCATAGGTTTGTTTACACGCTTTTTACGCTGCTTTTTGCAGTTTGTAGCTACGCTGCTGACATCACAATCACAGGAAAAGTAAGTGATGCTGAAAAAGGGGAAACATTGCCAGGTGTAAGTATTACCATAAAAGGTACTTCTCGTGGAGCTACTACTGATGCCAAAGGAGATTTTTCTATAAAAGTCCCTAATAAAAACTCAGTGTTGGTATTTAGTTTTTTAGGCTATGAAACACAAGAAATTGAAGTAGGAAATCAGACAAACATCATTGTAAGTATGGCCACCGACTCAAAATCTCTTGAAGAGGTTGTTGTGGTAGGTTATGGTACTCAGAAAAAAGTCAATTTGACGGGTGCAGTTTCAACTATTGACTCAAAGGCCATCGAAAATCGTCCGTCGAGTAATTTGGCTAATGCTTTGCAAGGTACAAGCCCTGGGCTTATCGTTACTCGTTCAAATGGTCAGCCAGGGAGCGAAGGTATTGGTATTCAGATTCGTGGTGCATCATCAGCTAATGGAAATATCGACCCTTTGGTTGTGCTTGATGGAGTAACTGTTCCAGGTAACACACTTCAAACAATGAATCCTAATGATGTTGAAAGCATCAGTGTGCTAAAAGATGCTGCCGCTGCTTCGATTTACGGAGCACAAGCAGCAGGTGGTGTAATTTTGATTACTACAAAAAAAGCGAAGTCGGGTAAAGTGAAATTTAATTATTTGGCTCAACAAGGTACTGATTGGTCGATCAATATTCCGAGTCGAATGACACTTTTGGAAGAAGCCGAATTCTCTAATTTAGCCAAGAAAAATTCAGGAGCTGGCCCTGAATATACTGAATTAGACCTTCAAAGAATCAGAGATGGTGTGCCTTATGTGGTAAACCCAGCCGATACGACTACTTATTTATTTTATAATCAAGAACCACTGACCGACCAAATCTTGAAAAAATACTCTTCAATGACCACTCAAAATTTGAGTATGTCAGGCGGAAATGAGAAACTAAATTTCTTGTTATCAGGGGGGTATTATGGAAAAGACGGAATCTTCAAAGTTGGTCCCGATGATTACAAACGATATAATGTTCGCCTCAATATGGGAGCTCAATTGAGCAAAATCTTCTCAATTGATACCCGTTTGTCATATACGAAAGACCAGCAAGATGCAGTTTCGGGTGGTTTGAATGGTCAGGGAGTTATTTATGAGCTTTATCGTTTGCGTACTCGTACACCGTTTTTTACCCCTGATGGACAGTATAATGGAGCTGGCTCAGCCGCAACGGCTTATGCTCGCCTTGAATCGGGTGGATATAATATATTGAAAAGAGACTTTTTTGATGGAACTGCAACTTTGCGAGCAAATAATATCGTAAAAGGTCTAAGGCTTACTGCCGTTGCAGGTACACAGTACCGTCTTTCGGATAGGAAAAACTTTGCTCGAACAGTTCCACTTTGGGGACGAGGAAAAATATTGAGCTACGTAAATCAGGTTAATAGCTATAATATTTTTGAAGAATTAATAAACAATACCAACTTACAGTTATTAGCTAATTATGATATTGCTATTGCCCAAAAGCATAATTTAGGTGTATTAGTAGGTTATAACTACGAAAACTTTAGACAGGAAAGTGTAAGTGCAGGAGCAACCAACTTGGTAAGTAATGATTTACCGACGCTTAATTTGGGTGACGATAAAACAAAAACTAATAGCCAATTTATCGGAACAAATGCTTCGCAATCGGTTTTTAGTAGATTCAATTATAATTATGATGGCAAATATCTCCTTGAAGCAACTATCCGACGTGATGACAACTCAAAACTTGCCCCTGGCTTGCGAGTAAAATATTTCCCTTCGGCTTCGGCGGGTTGGAATGTTCACCGTGAGGGCTTTATGAAAGATGTAAACTTCCTTTCTGAATTTAAACTTCGTGCTTCTTGGGGACGCTTGGGCGGTGCTTTGGGCGGAAGTATTCTCGGTAACTATGATTATCTGAGTCAGTTGAGTCGTGGTTCTGCCTTAGTTTTGGGCGATTCTCGTGCTTCGTATCTTTTTCAAGGCTCTATTCCATCGCAGTCACTTTCTTGGGAAACTATCGAAACAACCAATGTTGGTTTTGATATTGGCGTGCTAAAAAACAGGTTACAAATCAATGGTGATTATTACGTAAAATACAACCGTAATATGCTTACACCACAAAACCTACCTGCGGTGATTGGTATTGGCACACCTCGAAAAAACAACGGTGAACTAAAATCATGGGGTTGGGAATTGGAAGCACGTTATAGAGGACAAATCGGCAAAGATTTTTCATATACTGTTGCCGCCAACCTTTCGGATAACCAGAATGAGTTGATTAATTTTTCGGCAAGAAACATCGTTGGAGCGGGAACTAACGGCATCGTAGAGGGTTATCCACTGAATAGTATATTTGGTTATAAAACCGACGGTTATTTTTCAACGGCCGATGAAGTAAAAGCGTGGGCATTTCAAGATAATCGAACTGGTGCGGGTGATGTAAAATATTTAGACCTCAATGGCGATGGTAGAATTAATGTTGGAAAAGGAAATACGAGTGACTTCGGCGACCTTGTGTATCTTGGCACAACTCAACCTCGCTATGTGTTTGGTACAACGTTGGGTTTTAACTTTAAAGGTTTTGACTTTACCGCATTTATTCAGGGAGTTGGTAAGCGTTCGTTCAGACCAGAAACTCAAACAATTGCTCCGCTTATCGTAACTTGGAAGCAAGCACTGGGCATTCACCGAGATTATTGGACTCCTGAAAATCCTGATGCTTTATATCCACGTCCGTTTCAAGGCGGAGACCACAACTATCGTGTGTCTGACAAATGGCTTTTGAATGGCCGCTACGCACGTCTGAAAAACCTACAAGTGGGTTATACAATTCCTGAAAAAATATCGAGTAGATTGAAAATATCGAGAGCCAGAATCTTCTTCTCGGCACAAGATATTCTTACTTTCTCGAAGTTAGGGCAATTTAAAGGGTATTTCGACCCAGAACAAAGAGACAATATCGAAAACGATTATCCATTTTTTGCTACTGCTTCGGCGGGTATCAACTTGAATTTTTAAGTTAGAAAAGATGTAAAAATCTGATAATCAACGATTAACCAATTAAAATATTTTTCTTATGAAATCTAAATTCAAATATATTCTTTCGACTTGTCTGCTATTTTTGGGCATGACAGCTTGTGAAGTTGACCGCCTTCCCGAAACATCAATCAGTGATGCCACCTTTTGGCGTTCGGAAACAGATTTGATTGCGGCAACAAATTATCTATATACATTTATTCCTGCATTTAATAATGAAGATGTCTGGTCTGACGATGCAATCGGATTGACTGCTAATAGCATTAGCGATGGTTCACGCCTTGCACCTGCCACGGATGGAAATTATAGTAATCCTTATATATTGATTCGAGCGGCCAACAATATCATCGAAAAGGCCCCTCGTGCTTCGGAAAATACCAGTGCGGTGGTTATTGATAGATACGTGGCAGAAGCCCGTTTTTTTAGAGCTTGGGGCTATTATACTTTGGTTCAGAGATATGGTAATGTGCCATTGATTCTCAAAATTTTGGACGATAATTCGCCAGAATTAACTGCCCCAGCCAGTCCGAGAGAAGAAATTATTTCACAAATTTACCAAGACCTTGATTTTGCTGCATCGAAATTGCCAACGATGGCGGCACTCGGAACTGCTAATTTCGGACGTATTTCAAACACAGGTGCATTGGCATTTAAGGCTCGTGTGGCACTTTTTGAAGGTACTCGCTCAAAATTTCATAATTATGGCGACTCAAAAACGCACCTTACATTGGCTGTAGCAGCAGCCAAAGCGGTGATTGATAGCAAACAACATAGCCTTTTTGCAAATTATTTTAATCTTTTTCAGTATGAAGGCGAAGGATTACAGAACAAAGAGAATATCATCGTCAAACAATACGGTGTTAGCCTAACTGACCGAGTTTTGGTGCATACTTATTATAGAGGAACGATTGAAAATGGTAATAAGAGTCCAACCAAAAGTTTGGTAGATTCATATTTGATGAGCGATGGCTTACCGACTTCAAAATCACCACTTTATAAAACACCCGTGAAAAGCACGGATGTGTTTGTCAACCGTGATGACAGATTAAGTCAGACTGTGATGAAAGCTGGAGATCCTTATATTTTTACTAAAAAAGTGTTTGATATAGCCAATATAGTTTTCCAAAAGACAGGTTTCTGTTTTAGAAAATTCTCAAATATTGATGATTGGAATACGCAAGCATCTTCAATCGACCGCCCAGTGCTTCGATACGCCGAAGTATTATTAACGTATGCTGAAGCAAAATATGAGCTAAATGAAACAATCAGCGATGCTGACTTAGATTTATCTATTAATTTGCTGCGTACAAGAGGTAAAATTGCTAAATTGACTAATGCTTTTGTAACGACAAATGGCTTAAATATGCGTGAAGAAATTCGTCGTGAACGACGCATAGAATTGGCTCAAGAAGGACATCGTTACTGGGATTTGATGCGTTGGAAAACAGCTGAAATCGAATTGCCAAAGCCAGTTTTAGGTAATTTCTTCTTTAAAACTGAATTTGGAGCTTCAACACCAGCTGTTGTAACCCCCGATGGTTTTATTTTAGTTACAGCTGCAAATTTCCGCAAATTCGACCCAGCAAAAGATTATTTGTGGCCTTTGCCATTGAATGAGATTTCGTTGAATCCGAATCTCAAGCAAAATCCAAATTGGTAATTTTATAAGCTAAATTGCCCTTTCTGAAGTATTTCAGGAAGGGCTTTTCATTGCTTTTAAAGTTTAAGTAAATAAAGCAGTATTTTTCTGTAATTGATTCGCTATCAACCCTTTGCCAGTTCTAATCAATGAAAACTAAATTTATATTCTTTTTTTTTGCGTTGGGTTTCTTAACTAACGAAACTTGTGCACAGTTGAAGTATCTCAACGAAGCAACCCAAGTACCCGCTCACCCACGCATTTTGTTGTTGAAGGATGAAGAAAATGCTATTGCAAAAAATATCTCAGCCGACCCAACTTGGGCAAGTCTCAATCAATTAATCATTGATGAAAGCAATAAAATTGTTCCTTTACCAACGCTCGAACGTATTCAAATTGGTCGTCGATTGCTCGATAAATCGAGGGAGTGTCTGCGACGAGTTTTTTTCTTGTCATATTCATACCGCATCACAAAAGATAAAAAATATTTAGAAAGAGCCGAAGTTGAACTCGTAAAAGTATCGCAATTCAGCGATTGGAATCCAAGCCATTTTTTAGATGTAGCCGAAATGACAATGGGCGTTTCGATTGGCTACGATTGGCTTTATGATGATTTATCTGTCACTTCAAAAGGCATCATTAAAGAAGCGATTCTAAAAAAAGGTATTGAGCCATCGCTTGACAAAAAGTATAATAGCTGGCTAAAGGCATCGCACAACTGGAATCAGGTTTGTAATGCAGGAATGACCTACGGAGCTTTGGCGATTTATGAAGAAAACCCAGCACTTGCCCAACAAATAATCGACCGAGCCATTGAGTCAATCAAGTTGCCGATGGAAGATTATAAACCCGAAGGAGCGTACCCCGAAGGTTACAGTTATTGGGGCTACGGCACAAGTTTCAATGTGATGTTTTTAGATGCAATCCAACGAGTTTTGAAAACTGATTTTGGTTTATCAGAAACGGCTGGCTTCCTGAAAACGGCGGGATATTTGCAAAATATGGTAGGTTCTTCGGGCAAAAACTTCAATTATTCTGATGCAGGAAATGGTAGTGGACTAAGCCCCGCCATGTTTTGGTTTGCCGATAAAACCAAAAATTCAAACCTTTTATTTACTGAAAAACAGTATTTACAAGGTAAAGATAAGTCAATGAACCGTGATAGACTTTTGCCAGCTACCATGATTTGGGGCAAAAATATAAGTTTAGAAAAAGTAACCGAACCAAAAGAAATGATTTGGGTTGGTCAAGGGAAAAATCCTGTGGCCATGATGCGTACTTCGTGGTCGAAACCTGATGCGATTTATGTGGGTTTAAAGGCAGGTTCGCCCTCGGTCAATCACGGGCACATGGATGTTGGTTCGTTTGTGATGGATGCAAATGGTGAACGCTGGTCGATGGATTTTGGTATGCAAGAATACGAATCGCTCGAATCGAAAGGCGTAAAACTTTGGGGAATGGCACAAGATTCGGAGCGTTGGCAGGTGTTTCGTTACAATAATTTAACTCATAGTACTCTCGCTTTTGATAGTGAATTTCAGAAAGTTGAAGGTTATGCAACCATCAATAGTGCTTCCAAAAATCCAAATTTCTTGAGTGCAAGAACCGATATTAGTGCTGTTTATAAAGGTAAAGCTACATCGGTCAATCGAGGAGTGGCCATTATCGACAAAAAATATGTTTTGGTAAAGGATGAAATAAAAGCTGCTGAAAATGAGACAACTGTTCGCTGGGCAATGCTCACGCCCGCTGAGGTAAAAATCAATAATGATGGAACTGCGGAACTCACGCAAAAAGGCAAAAAATTGCAATTAAAAGTGAGTAGCCCGAGTAATGTCACCTTGAAAACATGGTCAACTCAAGGTTCGCATGATTACGATGCCCCAAATACGGGTACAACTTTGGTAGGTTTTGAAATTAAAACTCCAGCCAATAGCAGTATTTCTCTCGATGTTTTATTGATTCCCGAAGAAAATCAAGTAAATTCAAAGATCAAAATTCTTCCATTGAAAGACTGGAAGTAGTCAAAGATTTATTCACCCTAACCTTTTTTTAACGATGACTTATTCAAGAAAAACTTTTTTGAAATACTTAGGAATAACAGCTTTGAGTGTTCCTGCATTAGCATTTCAACAAAAAGCAGCCTCTCCTAAACTTACAATCGGTTTGGCTTCTTATACGCTACGAAAATATTCGGTGAGTCAACTCATAGATATTTGTAAACGACTCAATATCAAAGACATAGCACTGAAAAGTTTTCACCTGCCGCTTGATGCGAGTGATAGCGATATTCAAGCAACTATCTCAAAATTCAAAGAAGCAGGATTGAATATCTACGGTGGCGGAGTGATTTACATGAAAAATGAAGCCGAAGTAAAAAATGCTTTTCGCTATGCCAAAGCGGCTGGTATGAAAATGATAATTGGAGTACCTAATCACGATTTACTACCATTGGTTGAAAAATATGTGAAAGAAAATGACATCAAACTGGCGATTCATAATCATGGCCCAGGAGATGAAGTTTATCCTACGCCCGCCACGGTCTATGATAAAATTGTGAATCTTGACAAACGCATCGGTCTTTGTATTGACGTTGGTCACGTGGTTAGGCTTGGTATGAATCCGATTGAGGCCATAAAAAAATATGGACATCGAATGTATGATATGCACTTAAAAGATGTCGATGGAACGGTAGCTAAAAGCGAATCTATCCAGATTGGGCGTGGTGTAATTGATATCCCTAAACTCATGAAAGCTCTCAAAGATGTTAATTATCAGGGTGTTATGAGTATCGAATACGAAAAAGACGCCGATAATGCCGAAGGTGGTTTGGCCGAATCGGTTGGCTATGTGCGTGGTATTTTGGATATGATAGACCGTTATTAAGAACTTTTTCTCCGACAAAAAAATGAAAAAAATAACATTCTTTTTCGTACTGTTTTTTAGCACAACGCTTTTTGCCCAAGTAACTCCGCGAAATATTTTTGCAAAGAAATATTCGCTCGATGATGTGAAAAAATCCTTGATTCCGCTCAAAGAATATCACCCATACCCCAAAACTCCCGAAGAGTGGCAAGCAGCCGTGCCTGATAGTGTTTTGAAAGACATCGTAAAAAATGGCGAAAAACTACTCGAATTTAAGTTTGAGGCAATTTCGGCAACCATTTCTTTGGACTACGTACGTTCGGGCGACCGTGAGCGTCATGGAAAACTTTCTTATGGCAAACGAAACGCACTTACTGATTTGATTTTGGCTGAAAGTGTCGAAAATAAAGGTCGTTTCGTGGAGGCAATTATGAATGGAGTTTGGTCGATTTGTGAAGAAAGCTATTGGGGAGTTCCTGCTCATATTAGAGGTTTACCAGATGTCGAAAATCCCGTTGTAGATTTGTTTTCAGCAGAAACTGCTTCTGTTTTGGGCATGGCTGACTATTTTGTTGGTGAAAAATTGGATAAAATTAGTAAACTTCTCCGCAAAAGAATGTATTACGAAACCAATAAACGCATTTTCGAGCCAATGCTCACAAAATCAGATAATTACGGTTGGATGAGTAAAACAAAGGCTGTCAATAATTGGAATCCATGGATTATGTCGAATTGGATTTCGGCCACTTTAATGCTCGAAAAAGATGAAAAACGTCGTGCTGAAATGATTTACGGAACAATGCTCGGAACTGACCTTTACCTCAACGGACTTGGAGAAGACGGTGGTTGTGATGAAGGTCCAAGCTATTGGTTTGCGGCAGGTGCAAGTGTGTTCGATTGTCTCGAATTGTTGGGCAATGCTACCAAAAATCAAATCAATATTTATGATGAACCACTCATCAAAAAAATGGCTTCCTATGTTTACAAAACCCATATTGGTGGGCATTATTTCGTAAATTTTGCCGATGCCGACC
Organism: Emticicia sp. MM; assembly: GCF_001649495.1. NCBI lineage: Bacteria > Pseudomonadati > Bacteroidota > Cytophagia > Cytophagales > Leadbetterellaceae > Emticicia > Emticicia sp. MM. The sequence continues at coordinate 96,759 of NZ_LXHX01000071.1, forward strand.
CAAAACTTCGCCCTGATGGATTGATGCTCTATCGTTTCGGAAATGCTTTGAAAGATGAAAAAATGATTCAAATGGGACAATGGGCGTTCAAAAACTTTACTTCTGCTTCGATGGGAGGAAGCTATCATCGTCCACGCAGAATCGAAAACTACCTTTCTATCAAGCAAGTACAAAAGGAATCTGCTCCTTATGTGCCAGTCAATGATGCGTGGTTTGGTGATATTCAAGTGCTTACGGCACGAGCCAGTAATGGATTTTTCATGGCAACCCACGGTGGACATAACGCCGAAAGTCACAACCACAACGACGTAGGTGATTTTATGCTCTATGCCAATGGTGAACCAGTAATTATTGATGCGGGTCGTGGAAATTATACTGCTCGTACCTTTTCGGCTCAACGCTATGAATTATGGTTTACGCAGTCACAGTATCATAATTTGCCTATAATTAATGGTTTAGGTCAGAAAGCAGGTCGAGAGTTTGAAGCAAGCAATGTAAAAAGTACCATTTCAGAAAAAGAAGCAACTCTCAACCTTGATATTGCCAATGCGTATGATAAAAATGCAGGAATCGTATCTTGGAACAGAACAGTGAAATTGAATCGGACAAAAAACACTCTTGAACTCACCGATGAGTATGCATTGAACCAAAAACCAACTTCGCTGCAACAAGTTTTTATGACAATCTGCACGATTGATAATTCAGTGGCTGGAAAAATTACACTGAAGACACCAAAAGGTCAAGTAATAAATCTACAGTATGACCCAAAAGTTTGGGAGGTTTCGACCGATTTACCTTCAACCGAAGGTATGGAATATGTAAGTTTCAAAACCAAGTGGGATAATTTGCCTGTTCAACGAATTATTTTGAATAGTAAAAATTTGGTACAAAAATCAAAAAATTCATTTACTTTGGGGATTAATTAAACCCGAAATTATTATTCTGAAATGAGATATTTTATTGCATTTGCTTTAAGCGTTTTTACCTTAGAAAAAACCTTTGCCCAAACGATACATTTATACAATGGCAAAGACCTGAATAATTGGTATAGTGATGTACCAGCTACCGATAAAGACCCAAATCTCAGAAAATCGTTTATTATCAGAGACGGAAATTTGGTAAGTATGGGAACCCCCGAAGGCCATTTATTGACCAAAGAGAAGTACGAAAACTATCGCCTCGAATTAGAATATCGTTTTGCAGGAAAACCTGGTAATTGCGGTGTTTTAGTGCATGCTTCAACGCCACGTGCATTATACGGTATGTTTCCAAAGTCTATTGAGGTACAAATGATGCATTCAAATGCAGGTGATTTTTGGTGTATAGTTGAAGATATTAAGGTAGAAAACATGGAAGCACGACGTGGACCAAAAGAAAATTGGGGTATCACAGAAGGTAAAGAACGGAGAGTTAAAAACTTGACTGACAATTCAGAAAAACCACTTGGAGAATGGAATAAAATGACAATCGAATGCCGAGGCGATAAAATTAAAGTTTGGGTAAACGGCGATTTGGTCAATGATGGTTTTGGAGCAACCGCCCAAAAGGGACAAATCGCTCTCCAAGCTGAAGGTGCAGAAGTAGAATTCAGAAAAGTAGATTTAACTCCATTGAAATAGTGATTGGTTATTGGGGAATTGGAGAAAAGTATGTGCCAATTCCCCAGTAACCAATTTCTCAGTTCACCAATAACCATTTCCCAATCACAAGGCAATAAATTTCACTAAATCACCCGTTTTTAGGAGTGTGATTTCAGTTGCATTGGGAGTATAGAGTTGTAATTCCGTTCGGCCAATTAATTGCCAACCCCCAGGACTTTCTGAAGGATAAATCCCTGTTTGATTTCCTGCAATACCTACACTTCCTGCTGGCACTTTTGTGCGTGGAGTTGCTCTACGAGGAGTAGCAATGCGAGCATCTAAACCACCCATGTACGCAAAACCTGGTAAAAATCCCATCATATATACTCTGTATGTTGGGTTTGTATGTAATTCAACTACCTGTGCTTCGCTAATCTGATGATAATCAGCAACATAGGCTAAGTCTTCGCCATCATAAAATACAGGAATTTCAATGATTCTTTTTAAATACCTTTCTGCTTCGCCGATATTTTCATAACTTTTAATCAAAAAATCTTCTACAAAAGCATAAGCCGATTTATACAGAATATTGTTTTTCTTGACACTAAAAACATCGTAAAAAATCGTCAATGAAGCATAAGCAGGCATTACTTCTTTCAGGCCAACAAAAGCGTTTTGGGTGCAAGATTGATACAATTGCATAACAATGTCATTGATTTTTTCGTCAATAATATTGCCAAAATCAATCGTTATGGCTGAATCGCTCAGTGGGAAAATTTTGTAATTTACCATGATAATAATGTTTGTAGCACAATTTTCTAAATTGTGCTACTTCATCCACGAATTTTCAATTAGTCCATTTCTGTAATATTGAATATAGGCTTTTAATTGCTTTGTGTCAGAATCTTTGATTTGTTTATCAGTTGTTAAATCAAAACCTTTTGCCTTGCCATCAAGGCTCATTTCGATGTATTTTTCCTTAGAAATTAACCTAAAAACTCCTGAATTTAATTGAAAAGCTAAACCTTGATTTCGAGCAAAAATAGATTCGCCGAAAGGTAAAACTTCTTGTTGATTGATATTCAAAAAATCTAAAACACTTGGTAAAATATCAGTATGTTGGCAGATTTTTGTTGAATCAGTAAGGCTTTTTAGTTGTGTAAGTATTTGATTATTAGGATGATATAAAATCAATGGTACACTATATGCACCAGTAGGCGTAGCATATTTTTTTTCGGTATTAAATTGCGTGTGGTCGGCCGTAATAATAAAAAGTGTATTTTTAAACCACGTTTGTTTAGCCGCAGTTTCAAAGAAATGCTTTAAAGCTAAATCCGTATATCCCAAACTTTCATGAATTTCGGCCTTTCCTTTTGGGAATTTTCCTTTGTATTGTGTTGGAATCGGATATGGGTGATGCGAACTCAGCGTAAAAATGCAGCCTACAAAAGGTTTAGTTTCTTTTGAAAGTTCAGTGGCAAAATATTGCAAATATGGTTCATCAAAAATTCCCCAGTTCTTATCAAAATCAGTTTCCATTTTTGCTTTTGGGTACTGATTTAGTCCGTAATATTTATCAAATCCTGCGAGTTGAGAAAAGCCCTCAAAACCCATTGAACCATTTCTTGCACCATGAAAAAATGATGAAATGTAGCCATATTTTTTTACGATATTTCCCAATCCTGCAAACTTATTTGATTGATAACTCGACGTAATAAACGGTTCTTCAATCAATTGCGGAATGGAAGCCGTAATAGCAGGCATGGCAATGATTGATTCTCGGCCATTGGCAAAACAATTCTCCATAAAAAGACTATTTTTGGCCAAAGAATCCAAGAATGGCGTATAACCTTTATAGGGATTTTTATAGCCCATGTATTCTTTGCCAAAACTTTCAAGAATAATAATTACAACGTTTTGTGGAGTAGCACTTGTTGAAAAATGTGAACTTCTATCTCGTTTGACTAAGCTTTCAACTGTCTGATTATCAGCAAAATAGTTGACTTTTTCTGTGCCTTTGGCATCAATTGTCGTCAAAAAAGTAAATGTTGTATTGAGCGTAAGATTTCCTAAATGATTATCATGCTGCTCGAATGCCTGATTGATTCTGAGCGGTTTTTCTTGGAATCCGCCTCGGAAAAATAAAATTGTAAAACCAATTCCAAGCAACCAAATGATGGATTTTAAGATTGTTTGACGATAATTATTTCGCAAAGAAATTTTAGCAAGGTTGAGACTATTGGGCGTAAATTTAACAAAAAGAAAACTTACAAAAATCCATAGAAAGATCAAATACCAATAAGAACCAATTAGGCTAAATGATTGAGCAAAAACATCGCCTATGATGCCAAAAACTTCAAAAATCGTTCGTCGGCCGATGAATTTATAATATTCAAAATCGGCAATATTTGTCCAAAAGAAGACGATGTTCGGAATCCAATAAAGATATTTCAGAAAGCTTTGATACCTTTGTTTTTCAGTAAATCTAAACGGCAATAAAGAGGCGATTGTAAAGAGGATATTACTGATAAAAATAGCCGATAAATCGAATTTTACACCATACAAAAAAGCATAACTAATTTGTTGAGCATCAGCAAATTGAAAAGACTTGATATTGAAAACAAGAAACAAAAATCTGAGTAGAAAATAAAAGATAAGCAACCACGCAATACGCTTCAACCACACAAGTAAATACATAAGAAAAGCCCCAGTTTGGGTTAATTTTTTGTTAAATTTGGTGCAAAATTAATAAAAATAAGGTCTGACAGCACTTATGACCCAACAATCTTTCACTGTAGTAAAAAGATGGATTTAATAACTTTCAAAAATACTCTCAAAGAAAATCAAGTTCCGAAAAACCTGCCAATTTTAGTGCAAGCACTTTGGCATGATGCCAAAGGCGATTGGGAGGCGGCTCATAATATCGCCCAAACAAAAGAGGGAACGCTGGCCTATGACCAACTTCATGCTTATTTGCATCGCAAAGAAGGTGATAAGTTTAATGCCAATTATTGGTATCGTAGAATCGGCGAATCAATGCCCGTAATCTCGCTCGAAGAAGAATGGGAAGTGTTGGTTGAACGATTTCTTTGAAGAAAAAGATCTGATGGCACGTCTGACCCCAATCATTGAGTAAAATAAAATGTCGTTACAAAATTAAAGTAGTAAATTGCAGAAAATTAAAAAAGGTAATCATTTGTAGATTATCAAGTGATGTTTAGCAGAAATATATGAATTACTTATCGGCCGAAAATATCGGGAAAAATTTAGGAGAGCGTTGGTTGTTTAAGAATCTTACATTTGGGATTTTACAAGGCGAAAAAGTGGCATTGATTGGCTCGAATGGTTCGGGAAAATCGTCGATGCTCAATATGATTATCGGAAAATCGGATGTTGATGGTGGCGAAATTAGCATCAGAAAAGACATCAGAGTTGGATATTTAGATCAAGAACCAGATTTTCAGGCAGGTAAAACTGTGATGGAAACGATTTTTGCTATTGAAAATTCTAATACAAAAGCGGTAAAAGAATATGAAGATGCCTTGCTTTCGGGTGATGACAACCGAATTGCGAGAGCCATTGAGCAGGTTGATAATCTAAAGGCCTGGGATTACGAAACGAAAGTAAAACAGATTCTTGGCAAACTGGGAATTGAATATTTTGATAAATTGGTAGGAAACCTTTCAGGTGGACAAAAAAAACGTGTAGCTCTTGCTCGTGTGTTAATCGAAGAACCCGATTTCTTGATTCTTGATGAGCCTACCAACCACCTTGACCTCGACACCATCGAGTGGCTCGAAGGCTATCTTTCTTCCTCAAATATTACCTTACTTTTGGTTACGCACGACCGTTATTTTTTGGATAAAGTATGTAATAGAATTTTGGAACTATCTAATAGTAAGGTTTTTAAGTACGCAGGAAGTTACGCTTATTATTTAGAGAAAAAAGAAGAACAAGAAGCTGTAGATGCAGCAACGCAGAAAAATTACCGAAATTTATTGCGTAAAGAGTTGGAATGGATGCGAAAACAACCGAAGGCTCGTGGAACAAAATCGCAGAGTAGAATTGATGCATTTTATGAATTGAAAGAAAAAACTGTCAGAAAAGGCCCCGAAGAAAAGCTTGAATTGAGCATGAAAATGGAGCGTATGGGCAGTAAAATCATGGAGATTCAGCACATCAGTAAGTCGTTTGACAATAAAAAATTAATATCTGAATTTAGCTATACTTTTAAGCGTGGCGACCGAATTGGGATTGTGGGTAAAAACGGCATGGGTAAAAGTACAATGCTCGAAATTCTGACCGAACAACTTAAACCAGACATGGGCCGTGTCGTAAAAGGTGATACTATCAAACTTGGCTATTATTCGCAAACAGGCTTAAATTTTGATGAAGGTCAGCGAGTAATTGAAGTAGTGCGTGAAATTGCCGAGTACGTAAAAATGGCTGACGGTACAGAACTTTCAATTTCTAATTTTTTGACGCTATTTTTGTTTCCACCAGCAATGCAATATAGCTTCGTAAGTAAATTAAGTGGTGGCGAAAAACGTCGTTTGCAATTATTGAAAATTTTGGTTCAGAATCCAAACTTCTTGATTCTTGATGAGCCAACCAACGATTTAGATATTGCAACCCTCAATGTTTTAGAAGATTTCTTGTTGAATTTCGGCGGTTGTTTGTTAGTTGTATCGCACGATCGTTATTTTATGGATAAATTGGTTGATCACCTTTTTGTATTTGAAGGCGATGGCTATATCAGAGATTATCCGGGCAACTATACTGATTACCGTTCATGGAAAGAAGATAAAGAAGAACAAGAGTTAGCCGAAAAAGAGAAACAAGCTCATTTAAAATCTGCCAATTCAACGCCTGTAATGGCTGTTCAACCGAGTGAGCCAAAACGTAAGATGAGCTTTAAAGAGCAGAAAGAATATGAAAGTTTAGGTACAGAAATTGAAAGCTTAGAGAAGAAAAAACAAGTTTTGGTAGAAAAAATGAATGCGGGTGAAGGCTCTCATGAAGAATTGGCTGCTTGGGCCAAAGATTTTGAAGAGATTTCAAACCTAATCGAAGAAAAAGAATTCCGCTGGTTAGAACTGGCTGAATTGGCATAATGCTGGTGCATTTGTTATTGGTGTATTTGTTGACTAATTTTCCAATGAACTAATAAACCAATAACCGCATGGGCGGCCCCGCAGTTTCCCAATAACTATTAACCAAAACAAAGCCAATGAATTATTTTAGACTTACAACTGTTTTTTTATTGCTTACTATCTCTGTAAGTTTTGCACAAAGCCAATCAGCCATTGAGATTCAGGGCTATAATCATGTTGGTCTTTACGTAAAAGACCTCAGAGAAAGTGCAAAGTTTTATCGTGAAATTATAGGCCTGAAGCCAGTAGATGTGCCAGATAATTTAGTGGCTATCAGACGTTGGTTTCAGATTGCACCCAATCAGCAATTACATTTATTGCTTGGTCGAAACGAGCCAGTGACTAATAATGATAAAAATGGCGGGCATTTTTCGCTAACAATTCCGAAAAACTCTGCTGATAAAATCGAGACATTTTTGAAAGAAAAGGGTTTGGCTTATGTTCGCCAAAAACGCTTCGATGGGGCTTTTCAAATTTATGTTACAGACCCCGATGGTTATGTAATTGAGTTGAATGAGCCGAAAGTTGAGTAATTGAAAATTTTACTTCCAACAACAAAACCGATTGTTTGAGAGACAATCTTTATAACAGAATATTCAATGGAACAGATTAGCGAATGGTTTAAATATTTGATGGACTCCAAAGAGTTGATTCAGACTGGTGGATTGATAACAATCACATTGATTATATTTATTGAAAATGGTATAATCTTCGGGTTCTTTCTCCCAGGCGACTATCTTCTTTTTCTTTCGGGAGTTTTTTGCGGTACAAAAACGCTTGATGTTCCTATTTCGTTACTGATGGTATGTATTTTTTCAGCTGCTGTGTTGGGCTCGCTTGTAGGATATATTACTGGTCGATTCTTTGGGAATAATATTCAAACCCGACCCGATTCGCTTCTTTTTAAGAAAGAATATATTTCGAATACGCACAAATATTTTGAGAAATACGGTAGCCAAACCTTGATTATTGCCCGTTTTTTGCCAGTTGTTCGTACTTTTTCGCCAGTTTTAGCAGGAATTGTAAAAATGAATTTTTATAAATTCATGCTCTATAATGTTTTGGGTGGATTGATTTGGACGCTTGTTTTAGTCGGTGGTGGTTTTTATTTCGGCGAAAAGTTTCCGTGGATTGTTGATTACGTGCAGTATATCATTTTCTTTTTCTTAGGAATCACTACTTTCACGGTTATCAAAGGCTATTTAAACGCAAAAAAAGAATTGAAAGATATGTAAAAATAGTTCTGAGTGCTGAATTCTGATTTATTATAGTTTTCTCTAAATTAACTTTTTAAACCCAGTACTCAGCACTCTAAACCGCATGGGCGGCCCCGTCAACACTCTGAATTATCTTTAAACCAGCCTGCATACATCACATAATTGTTGGCAGTTCGCATAAAAACTTCTCCGAGTTCGGGCGTTACTGCTTTTAAAAACTTCGCTGGATTTCCCGCATAAATACTTCCTGCTGGCACAACTGTATTTTGAGTCACAATTGCACCAGCGGCAATGATGGAATTTTTGCCGATCACTGCTCCATCCATTATAATTGCTCCCATTCCGACCAGAACTTCATCTTCAATCGTGCAACCATGTACTACTGCATTGTGTGCGATACTCACATTATTACCAATAATAGTTTTTGATTTTTGGTAAGTACAATGAATCACTGCACCGTCTTGAATATTTACACGGTCGCCCATGATGATTGAATTTACATCGCCACGTATAACTGCATTAAACCAAACTGTGCAATCTTTTCCCATCGTTACATCTCCAACGATAGTAGCATTCGGAGCAAACCAACAATTTTCGCCATTAAGCGGCATTTTTCCTAAAACTGGTAAAATAAGAGCCATATTAAATTATTTTCTGTTGCTTGTAAAATTGAATGAGATAGTATTTTAATTCTATGAATGTAAAGGTAAAAAATGATTTTTAATACTGATACTTTGATTGATTTCAATAAGCATAATTTTTACCAAAAACATGGGTTTTGTCAAGGTAAAAGCTGACTTTAAGCATTATTTAGTCAATAAAGAATCAGTTACAAGATTAGTTTCCATCATAGAAACTGTCGAGTTTGAAAAGGAATTTTACTGAAAAATAAAACCTCACCAAATCTCGAAATTCAAATGAAAAAGATACTTGTTCCTACCGATTTTAGTCCGATTGCCAATAAAGCTCTTGATGTAGCAGTAAACATTGCTCGTTATAATGGAGCAACTATTGAGCTACTCAATGTCACGGTTTATCCTGTGCAAGATATCAATACGTATTATTCGCTATATGGAGCATCGGGTGTGTCGATTGATGATGCTTGGAAGAGCGTTTTAACCGAAGCCAAAACAGAGCTTGATGAGCTTATTACCAAATATGAAGATATAAGAATAAATGCTTTAGTTGATGAAAGCAGTGATAGATTTATAGATTCTGTATTGAATCATAAAGCCGATTTGATTGTCATGGGTTCTAATGGGGCAGACGGCTTCAAAGAGTTTTTTGGTGGCTCGAACAGTGAAGAAATCGTAAGAATGGCTTCTTGCCCAGTTTTGGTTGTGAAAGGGGATAAAGAGATATTCGAGCCTAAGAAAGTCGTCTTTACTGTTGATTTTACGCATGAACAATTTCTTAGAAAAGCGATGTATCACTTGCCATTTAAAGATGCCGAACTCCATTTCTTGTACGTTGATACAGCTCTAAAAGTAGTAAACTATGCCGAAATTAAAGAAAAAATGCAAGAAATGACTACTAAACTAAAATTATCTAACTGTAAGTTTGTGATTCGAGAAGCTACAACTGTTGATGCAGGAATTTTAGATTATGTAGAAGAAATTGATGCCGATTTGGTGGTTATGTACACACACGGTCGCACAGGTATTAGCCATTTCTTCAAAGGCAGTATCGCCGAAGATGTTGTAAATCACGCCAGTGTACCAGTATTTACCTTTGTTGAAAACTAAGATAAAAAAGGAAGACTTCACTTTAAGTGAAGTCTTCCTTTAAAATATTTCATCATTTATCCACCACAAATTCTTGTCGCAGTTTTTTCTCTCCCAATTCAAGTTCTACAAAATAAATACCTTTTTCCAATTTATTGGTTGGCAAATACTTGGTTTGTGTCCCCAAACTTTCAGAATAATGATCGATTAATGTTACAATCAGTTGGTCTTTTGAGTCTTTCAATAATAATTTTACATAACTCGGCTGATTGATTCTAAAGAGAATTTCTTTTAGTTTAGAAGTTTCTGTGTCTTTAGTCGAAAACTCGGAACTATCAGTTGGAGCGGTTGCCCTTTGATTCGCCACAAATGCTGCTTGGATACAGTTTGCAATGTCTGCTTTGAATACTGCACTCCTATTTACCTCAAAACCTGGCAATAGTACAATACTATTTCCTGCTGTGAACGAAATATCCTTGGTTATTGGTACTAAACTTTGGGCTTCAATGCGTTTTTTTGCTTTAAATGCACCATCGGCAAGTGTCTCTTTAATAAGTCTCAGTGTATCACTTCCACAGTTGATATTTACACCTTTACAGTTACAATTATTATCAAATTTATCATAAGAAGTCAGTGGATCGTTATCATTGCAAGGAGTACCACTTGGATTACATAAAATAGCATCAAAAGTTATTTTACTAAGCCCAGAACAACCAGCTCCCCAGTTATTAATAGCTGAAATAAGAATATATCGAGCCTTTATATTATTAAAATTTGGCCCTAAAAAACCTGAATAATCAGGTAAACCTTGTGCTTGTGGCCAAGAATAGGTATTCCCTAAGGCTTGCCAAGTAGTTCCATCAACTGAATAATCAATGGCTACTGTCTTAAATCCTTTATCGGTTTCGTTTGCCACATTATAATTCCAAACCCTCGAACTCGAAAATTTATATCGGTCTGTAAAATCATACATTATCCAGTGTGCATTGCTTGCCCTTGCAGGATTTGGATTCGGATTTTGAGTATTCGTACATGAAACCCACGAACCTTCTTTTAGTGTAGTCAAATTATCTGTAGGTTTACAATCATCATAATTTTGGTATCGGGCAGCCGAATCATCGCAATCCGGGCCAGAGCATGGTGTGCCTACACAATTACATTGGGCATCAATTTTATCATTATTCGTAAACGGGTTATCATCGTTGCAAGGTGTATTTTGAGCTATGCACGAAATCTCACATTTATAATCGAATATATAGAAATTTGGCACACGTTTCCATTGACGGATTTCGTGGAAAGGTGTTTTCCAATAAAGATTAAAATGATCTCGCCAGCTGCTTTCTTTATGTCGGAATTCAAAATAATAGTATTTTCCTTTTTCCATAAAAAGTGGCCCAATATTCTGAAAGACCGAGTTTTTATGGTCAGTTTCATCAATTCCATATATAACCAATGCTTGGTGCGATTGCTTATTTTCGATTTTATCATCTGAACTCAGAAAGAAAAAAGTCTGATTATCGCCAGTGATGTTAAACTCATAATTACCTGAAACAGGTACAGTTAAGAAGCCTTGAATGAGTGTACCATAGTTATCTTTTGTATAAGGAACTAACGGTCCATAAGCACCTTTAAGTTTTTCTCTTCGGTCGGGGGTTAGCGGGAATTTAGGGGCATTAATAAGGTCATTTTCTACATAATTGCCAGTAATATTATCGTAATAGTAGGCTTCAACCAGTCCTTTTTCACCTACACAAGTATTCGGTGCAGGTGAAGTACCTACACAATTACAGAAGCCATCTTGTTGGTCGTTGGTTGTGGTTGCATTGCCATCATCACAGGCCGTTCCTCTTGTTGGGCAGGTTTGCCCGCAAGTATATTCATAAATATAATTAAAGTCGATAATTGACCAAACTACTGTTGTTTCTGAGGCTTTTCTCCATTGTAAACTCACAAAATCTTCACCATTTCCTTCAAAGTTATATAATTCAAAATAATAATATTGACCGCCTACAAGCTGAATATTCTGAGAGGTTTGCCCTGATTCTTTATTATACTGTGTTACGTCTGAAAAAGTCGTGATTTCTGCTCTCTTTAATTTATTTGCTGGTGAATCGTTGGTACTCAAGAAAAAAATTGATTTATCATCACCAGTAATATTGAATATATAAGTATCAGTTGCTGGAACTTTGATAAACCCTCTTACTATTGATGCAAAGTAATCGGTATAATTAATAGGTGTTTGGGTGAAGCGTAACATTTGAGAGCCATCTGGGAGACTTGGAAAATTTTCTAAGGCAAATAAGTCACTGCTATCTGGCAATGCTGTAAACCCCGTCCAGTAGCTCCACTTTACTTGTCCAGCTGCACCTACGCAATTTTGAGCAAAAGAGCTTTTATTGATGATGAAAAATACCACCAAACAGTATATATAGAGAGAAAATCTTTTCACGGTTGAAAAATGTTTTTGTGAAAACTATACTAAAGTGGAAATCAATAAGATAGACATCCTTCGGGTTTATCTTCGTTTGAGAGAGTTGTACCATTGAAATTCATAAAGCCCACAGGATAATTGTTTGGACTGTACGAATAAAAATTTCTCAAATTAGGTAGTGCATAGCATAAGTCATATGGACTTACACCGTACCATAGTGCCAATTCGGCATACATTTCATCGGTAGAAATCGAAGGAATGAAATTTCCTCTGAACGAAATGTTCTGTGTGTTAGTTGAGCTTACATCCATTCTTGGAAATCTACCGAAGATTCTTCCTCCATTTACTGCTCCACCCATAACCATTGTATTTCCACCCCAAGCGTGGTCAGAGCCAAGACCATTAGAAGTAATTGTTCGGGCAAAATCTGAAATCGTGAAAGTTGTTACGTTTTCAGCTATACCAAGCTCAGCGGTAGCATCATAAAATGATTTCAGGGCATTACTGATATTGGGAAGTCTTTGGGTTAAACCATTCACGAGATTGTCGTGCATATCCCAACCACCATAATTTACAAAGAAAATCTGCCTTTTTGCTCCTAAATCATTTCTTACACTCATTACTTTCGCCACTGCTTGAAGATCTTTTTCTATGCTACTCGTTCCGAAAGTTGTGGTCATACTCGGTACTCTTTTCAGAGCATTTTTAAAAACTTCAAATGATTCAATTGAGCTTTTGGCTGTTGAACTATATGTTTTATGCAGCAGATTCGCATAAGTTTTTGAAACCAAACTGTCAATAGCATTATTACGGAGGTCGGTCATGATTCCTGAGTTACTCCACCATGAAGGAAGTGCCGTTATACCAACATTATTAGCGTCGATATTATTACTGATAGAATACTCTGCTACGGTTTTTCCTCGTTGAAAATTATTTTTTCCACCTAAAGAAATATTCATCGAAATATCTTCCATGCTGTTTGAAGCATGAAGTAAATCGGCAAGGCGGCCACCAAAACCAAGTGCATCCCGACTTTGTGGAACGGATGTTTGCCATTGCATGATTTGGTCTGAGTGCGAATAAATACCCAGTGGAAGTTTCTTTAACCCACTTTGATATTCGGCTTTGGTCATAACTGGCTCTATCAAAGTGCCAATATTTGCCATGAAAGAGAGTTTTCCGTTATTGAAAAGATTCTGAACACCAGTCATGCTTGGATGTACACCATATGAACCATAATTGCATGGTTGTCCTCTGAATCCACTACATCGTGGGTTATTGAGTGGCAGTAAAGAAGTATTTGTCTGAATAGCAATATCAGACCGCACATTTTTATAATCATTGAACCCATTATCACCGCCAACGTTTGTTCCTGATGGAATTAACATATTAAAGGAATCTATTCCGCCCGAATATAGCACACAAACAAGTGCTTTATAGTCATCGGCAGCAGAAGATGTACGTAACTTAGAAGCACTACCACTCATTGCACCATTTACCGCTCCGAGGCTCGTTAAGGTACTCAAAAGGGTGGTCGAACCCATCGCACCACAGCCTACTTGTCTGATAAAATCTCTTCTATTCATGGCTTATTTATTGATTAGGTAGTCGGGTGATGTCATGATTAAATAAATAGCGAGTCTTACTCTACGAAAGGCTTCGGTCGTATTCGGTACACCGTTTGCATCTTCTGAATAAGGCATACCTTTGATAGCTTGACTAATGGTATTTAAGGTTTCAGTCGAAAGGCGACCATTCGCCAAAACAAGATTATATTTATCTAAAAGTTGGGGGAGTTTATCGTTTCTTGCCAATACATAATCTGAAACTGTATTAAACTTGGGCTCTTGGTTGGGTTTGTAAGTTTCGCCAGAAAACAATACACTATAATCAATCGGGTCGTCATTGATTAACCAAGAGTTGAGTGCATTGAAATACCCAGTGAGTGTCTGTGAGCTTAGTAATTGAAACTCTGGCCCAACTTTTCCTGCATCTTTCAAAGGACCATTCGGAATATAATCAGGAGTATAAAAATTAAAAACTGAAGGTGATGAGAGCGGGCGTTGCGAAGTTTGGTCATAAACTCGTGTCATGGAGTTTCTGTAAATTCCACCACTTGCGGTCAGATTCAATCCTTTTATCAAATTCATGTATCTTAGGAAAGGTTCACGGAGTTTTCCAAAAGTTCCTGCATCATCGCCACAGCAATTTCGAGCTTCAGGGTCAAGTAAAATGGCTCTAATTACTGCTTTTAAATCTCCTCTTACACCGCTACCATTATTATTGAATACAGTTGCTACTCGCTGAATAAAAGCAGGACTTGGATTTGAAGTAACTAATCGTTGAATCAATCGGCGAGAAATAAAAGGGCCAACATTTGGGTGGTTAAAAATAATATTGAGAGCATCTTGAATGTCGGCCTCACCTTGCATGGCAGTTCGGCTGGCGGTTGGGTCAACGGTCGAGCCAAGAAAAGTTTTTGCTCCTCGCTCGTGTCCATCAACAATGCGTGGGTTTGTTTTCCAAGTATTTTTCTTGGCATCACTTGAATCCAAACCAAAAAACTTCATTCTGAGTGTATAACTCCAAGTGTTTTTTGGGCTTGCTCCTAAGTAAGTAACATCTCCCCAAGAAAGTCCTGTAAATACTTTTGCCAAATTTTCAATATCATCATTATCGTAGGTAGGAATTAAATGCCCATTTGCATCCTTTTTTTCGCTTCCATCTAAATTTAGTTCGTATAGCCCAATGGTAAATAATTGCATGATTTCTCGGGCATAATTTTCATCAGGGTAGGTTTGTTTTGCTAAATCAGTGGCATGGTTATTTAAAAAAGTAAGATAAGAACCCATTGCCGGATGATATGTAATTTTATCAAGTAATGTACGGTAATTGCCGAAGGCATTATCCATTAGCACATCATAATAACTCGCCAATGCGTAAGGATTTCCATCAAAAGCTGAGATTCGAGAAGTAACCAAAATTTCACTCAAAGCAAAAGCTACTCGCCAACGTAGTTGGTCGGGGGCAGTCATACAACCTTGAAACCAAGCAGCATCGAAATGCCAATTGCTTACACCAACGTTATTAAGCGTATAAGTATTTACGCCATTTTTGATATTGAGCGAATCGACCATTGATTGGTGGAGATTCTGAACATAAGTTTGGGTTCGGAAACTATTTGGCATTGCCAATTGGGTGTCGAGCCATCTTTCGATACCTTGATTGGCTACGTTTTGAATTTCATTAAAAGTACTACCAAAAGTAGCTTGTGAAAGGAATCTTGACGCAGCACTATAATTTGGGAGGAATCCTATACTTGTAAGAGTGCGTTGCCCATTAATTGAGGTTGAACTGGACGTTACACTTACTTTTTGAAGATTTCCCTTTCCAATAGTGGTTGTTTGTTGTGCAAATGCGATATGAATTTCAAGACAAAGGAAGAGTAGAACAAATATATGAATTTTTAATTTCATTGATTGATTCTTTAGGATGTACACGGTTAGAATAGCAATAGGTTAGGTAGTAAGGTTTTGCTAACATAAAAAAAACCTCCCAAGAATAAAATTTTGAGAGGTTTTTCAGCAAGATCTTGTGATTCCAATAGGATTCGAACCTATGACCCACAGATTAGAAATCTGTTGCTCTATCCAGCTGAGCTATGGAACCGTAATCATGGTGCAAAGATAGTGTTTTAGATTTTAAAAGTCAAATATCATCTGGAAAAAACATCAAGAAAAAATGAAAAATGCTGATTAGAAGCTAAAATGCTTTGAAACTTTAATATTTAAGCTGAACTTTGGATATAAAATCAGCAATCAGACACTTATCAGCATTCAATGTTATTCAATTCGCTACAATTTGTTTTTTTCTTCATAGTTGTTACTTTGGCTTATTTTAGTCTGCCACATCGTGTACGAATCTGGCTTTTACTTTTGGCGAGTTGTTATTTTTATGCGGTTTTTCAACCAATTTACATTCTTATTCTATTCGTCACGATTGTAGTTGATTATTATGCAGGAATTTGGATTGAAAATGCCGAAGGCAGCCGACGAAAATGGCTTTTGGTGCTGAGTTTAATTTCAAATATCGGTTTTTTGGCTTATTTTAAATATTATAATTTCTTCGTCGAAAATCTCAACAATGTTTTCTTTCATTTAGGGGCATCAACCCAACTTGAATTATTGAAGATATTATTGCCAATCGGGCTATCGTTTCATACATTTCAAGCCATGAGTTATACGATTGAGGTCTATCGTGGCAATGAAAAAGCTGAAAAAGATTTTGCGATTTATGCCCTTTATGTCATGTTTTACCCGCAATTAGTTGCAGGCCCAATCGAACGGCCACAAAATGTACTTTGGCAATTTCATAAGAAATTTGAGTATGATTTTGAAAACTTGAAGGCTGGTTTGATGCGAATGGCTTGGGGAATGTTCAAAAAAGTTGTCATTGCTGACCGACTTGCGATGGTTGTTGATTATTCTTACGATAACCCCTATGACCACAATGGACTTACGCTTTTGGTGGCCACAGTCTTCTTTACATTTCAGATCTATTGCGATTTTTCAGGATATTCAGATATTGCCATTGGTGCGGCTCGGGTGATGGGCTTTAAGCTAATGGAAAACTTTGAAGCTCCGTATTTTGCCAAATCCATTAATGAATTTTGGCGTCGTTGGCATATTTCGCTGTCGGGTTGGTTCAGAGATTATTTGTATATTCCACTCGGTGGAAATCGGGTAGGAGAGTTTCGCAAATACTTTAATCTTTTCTTTGTATTTATGATGAGTGGTTTGTGGCATGGTGCTGCTTGGACATACATTGTTTGGGGAGCATTACACGGAATTTATTTAGTTTTGGCACAAATTCGCAAGAAATACGCTCCTTTCAACGCTGAAAACTATTTCTCGAAAAACATTATCAATACCTTCAATTTAGCTTTTACTTTTTTATTGGTGATGCTGACTTGGGTATTTTTCCGTGCAAAAGGTATGAGTAATTCAAAGATAATTTTATCAAAGATTCTACATATCAATACTTACAGCTCAGTTGCAACGCCGTTTAGTGTCAACGAAATGGCATTTTGTTGGTTTTTGATTGCGGTTTTGCTCTTAAAGGATAAATTTATGATGCAAGTACGCACTCAAAACACTCCTCAGTTTTACTTGAAATTTACAATTTTATTAGTGCTTTGCTACTTTTTGGGCGTATTTACCTCAAATCAGTTTATTTATTTTCAGTTTTAATCTGTGGCAAGAATCGCAGTTTTCAATTCGATTTTTATAATGAAAAAGATATTTCGTTTAGTAGCATTAATCGTATTTTCGCTACTTTGGTATTTAGGATTTTCTGGTTCTGTTGCGAAGTGGTTGCATGAAAAAGGAATCACGCAAGATGATTACCGCTACGGTGATTTATACCGTATGTCGAATTTAGCACAATTTAAAGCTCCGTTGGAGCAATGCCCTGCTCCACAAAACCAGCAATCTGGAAATACTTCGTTGATAATTATGGGTGATAGTTTCACTGAAAAAGAACGCATCGAAAAGAATCATTTTAAAGGCTTAGAAAGCTACAATAGATATTTTATTACTGATACAGTTAATGTAAAATTGGATACCTCAAAACGAAATATTCTAATTATTGAAACTGTTGAACGCCATTTCCGAGAACGATTTGCAAAACCTTTTACTAATTTACAAGTATCTCTAAATCAACCTATTTTGAAAAAAAATAAAGAAGAAACTCTGAAAGAAAAGGTTTTAAATTATGAAGTGCCATATAATACCGAACGCCACGAATCAGTACTTTTTTCATCAGATTTTTTCTTAACCTTTAAAGAATGGAAGGCTTGGCTAAATTGGAAATTATTTAACCGAATTGATGAAAAAGTAATGCTTTCAAAAGACGAAAAATACCTTTTATATCAAGTAGATGCCCAGCCTACGGGGATCAATTCGTGTTTTGACAAGATTTCTGAGGAAGAAATAAATCTGATGGTTCAGAACTTGAATGAAACTCATCTATTTTATAAAAAAGCGGGTTTTGATGAAGTTTATCTATCAATCATTCCAAATAAAACTTCGATTCTTGGGACGGATTTAGGACAGTATAATCACTTAATTGAAAGAATACATCAACATTCAGATTTAAAAATACCTTTTCTTGATATTTATACACCCTACCATAAATCAAAGAAGGTACTCTACGAAAAAGGTGATTCGCACTGGAATTGTGAAGGAAAACAAATGTGGTTGGATTTGGTCAATGCCAAATTATAGGAATTTTGTAGAGACGTAACATATTACGTCTCTACGGAGAATATTTTTTATTTCACAAAATCCAATATTTCCGAAATAACAAACGCTTGTTCTTCAGTAGTCAATGTTGGGTACATTGGAATACTCAAACAATGCTCATAATACTTCTCAGCATTCGGAAAATCTCCCGTTTTACTTCCCAAACCTTTATAATAAGGCATCAAATGAACAGGAATATAATGCACCTGAGCAAAAATTTGTTTTGTTCGTAAGTAATCATACAATCCTTTGCGGTCTTCAATCTGAATCACATAAAGGTGATACGCATGGCTCACATTATTAGGCGGAATAATAGTTTTTACATTCGTTCCAGCAAAGGCTTCATCGTATCTTTTAGCAATTTCTTGGCGTCTTTCAAGACCTTCTTCCGCTCTCTTTAGCTGCGAAATTCCCAAATTACACAGAACATCAGGCATACGATAATTATAACCCAACTCTTGCAATTCCATGTACCAACCACCGTGATTTTCAATCAAAGCAGGGTCGCCTTGATAAACCATTCCGTGCGAACGATATTTTTTGAGTTTTTTATAAAGTTCTTCGTCATTGGTTGTCACCATTCCGCCTTCTCCAGTTGCAATGTGCTTCACAGGATGAAATGAAAAAATAGCTAAATCAGCTAAAGAACTGTCTCCACACCGATGATTTTTACCCGAATTACCAATAAAACTTCCGCCTGGAGCATGACAAGCGTCTTCTAAAATCCATAAATCATATTCATTGGCCAGTTTTCTAAATGCTTCTAAATCAACGGGATAGCCAGCAAAGTCAACAGGAATGATTCCTTCAAAAGTGCCTTTCGGATGTTGTTCGAGCAAGTTTCTTACGTTGTCAATATCCAATAAAACTGTATCGGGATTAATATCAGCAAAGACAACTTCACCGCCACAATAACGTACACAGTTAGCAGAGGCTGAGAAAGTTATAGGCGTAGTTATGACTTTCGATGAAGCATTTACACCCAAAGCCATACAGGAAATATGTAGGGCTGCTGTGCCATTTGCTACCGCAACGGCATATTTACAGCCGATATATTGGGCAAAAGCAGCTTCAAATTCAGCAACTTTTGGTCCTGATGTCAAAAATGGAGATTTGAGCGTTTCAATAACAGCAGCAATATCTTCATCGGTGATATGTTGTTTTCCGTATGGAATCATTAATAAAGTGTTTTTTGCTGTAAAGTTACGAATTAAGTAGTCAATGGACAAAAAACGATGTGGCTTAGTTTTCGAGTGGAAAGTAAAATGCCTAAATAAGAATCGCCCGCTATATTTATCTTCATGAAAATATTGCGGGCGACTTTTAAGCTATTTCTCAATTACAAAAGAGTACTTGGACAAACGTAATCTGTTTTGGGAACATCAGTTTTTGAGATGGCTGCAAAGCCTCCTCGAACGTCCACAAAATTATCCCAACCTCTCTGCTTGAGAATCGAGGCCGCAATCATACTTCGATAGCCACCTGCACAGTGTAAAATAAATGGCTTATTTTTAGGGACTTCGGCCAGATGCTCATTAATGGCATTTAATGGAATATTGATTGCGTCAATAATGTGTTCGGAAGCATATTCGCTTTTCTTTCTTACATCAATTACGAGTGGTTGTTCGTTTTTGTATCTTTCAACAAATTCATCAACCGAAATTCTATCAACAGTTTCTATATCTTTTCCTGATGCTTTCCATGTTTCAAAGCCACCTTTCAAGAAGCCAATGGCGTGGTCGTAACCCACACGAGCCAAACGAGTAATGGTTTCTTCTTCTTTTCCTTCATCAGTTACGAGTAAGATTTCTTGTTTAATATCAGGAATTAGTTCACCCACCCACATTGCAAAATTACTATCTAAACCAATGTTTATGCTATTTGGAATATACCCTGCGGCAAAATCATCGGTTTGGCGGCTATCCAAAATTAGAGCATCGGTTTCGTTGGCAACTACTTCAAACTCACTTGCCGAAAGTGCTTTTTCTCCTCTATCCAAAACCATATCAATACTTTCATAACCTTTGATATTCATCAACACATTTTTCGGGAAATAAGCAGGTGGATTGGTTAGGCCTGTCAAAACTTCTTTAATAAACTCTTCTTTGGTCATATCAGCACGCAAAGCATAGTTAAATCTTTTCTGATTGCCGAGTTTGTCGGTAGTTTCTTTGCTCATATTTTTTCCGCAAGCACTACCAGCACCGTGATTTGGATAAACTATCAAATCATCAGATAAAGGCATGATCTTATTACGAAGCGAATCGAAAAGATGGGCAGCTAGTTTTTCTTGTGTCAAGTCGGCAATTACGTGTTGAGCCAAGTCTGGGCGACCAACATCACCAATGAAAAGTGTATCGCCAGTAATTAAGCCATGTTCGTTGCCGTTTTCATCAATGAGCATATAAGTTGTACTTTCCATCGTATGCCCAGGTGTGTGAATAGCTTTTACTTTGCATGCACCTACTTCAAAAATCTGATTATCTTCGGCAATTGTTGCCTCGAAAGCTGGTTTGGCTGTTGGGCCATAAACAATCTTTGCTCCAGTTTTTTGAGCTAAATCAAGGTGTCCGCTTACAAAATCAGCATGGAAGTGGGTTTCAAAAACAAATTTTATTTTTGCTCCGTTTTTTTCGGCCTTATTAATGTACGGTTGTACTTCACGAAGTGGGTCGAAGATTGCAGCTTCTCCGTTACTTTCAAGATAATAGGCAGCGTGTGCCAAACAGCCAGTATAAATTTGTTCGATTTTCATTGTTTTAATATTTTTTTGGATGATTATTCTCTGAATGATTAAATGATAATATTTTCATGTAAATAGCTAAAATAAATCATTCAGGGGCAACGGCTGGAGCAATGATTATTCATTGTGATTCAAGTGTTTTTGTTGAATTAATGAGTCAAAGTTCGGGCAATGGTGTAACCAAAAAAATGATGAAAATCATGTTCGATGATTTGTACTATAAATGCAGTAAAAAGTGAGAAAGTAAGAAAGAATTACTTGGAAATGGCTTAATTATCAGAGTTTTACGAAGAAAGGAGGAGTGTATTTTGTTTACACTCCTTAACAATAATATCATTTTGCCCCACGTTTTTCAGGGTCATAACTATTAAAAAAGTTGAGCCAAATGGTGCGTGAAAGTCGATAATAAACGGGCATTAAAATAGCAGTCAGCGAAACATAAATAATCATAAGAGTAGTGCCGCTGATATACTGATCAAGCAAAACAAAATAAGCCACAACTGAAGTAACGAAAAGTGCAATATTGAGCATATAACTCACATACATTGCTCCGTAGAAAAAGCCCATTTCCTTTTCATAACGAAGCCCACAGTGCGAGCAAGTTTCTTTAACTGCGGTCATTTTTTTATAAGGATTTCGGGTTTCAAAAACGTCACCCTCGTGGCATCTTGGACATTTCATCGCAAAAATGCTATATAATCTTGAACCTTTGCCAAACATATATTTGATGTGATTATTTACTATTAGAATTAAACTTCGGTGCAAATTTCGTTAGAATTATTTACTTTTTTGTAGGCTTTTCCATTTATTATGTAGTACTTTTTAGCTATTTTGGTATTTATTAATACGTAAAAAGTACTAAGGATGATATTGGAAATGTACTATTTGCGAAATTTAACAAATAATGCTCTGAAAAGTAGCATAAATGGAAATCCATGTTGAACTAAATCGAACCAATCAATGGGTTTCATACCTACTGCACCGCCCATTAGCCAGCGAAGTTTGCCAACGATATGAGGTTCGGGAACAAATGGAGCTAAACCAAGAGTAAGACTCACAACGAGCCACAATTTCCAATTATCAAGTGTTGGTTTCATGTTTTTTAGCGATTAATTAAGCGAAATTGTTCAGGTGTTGAACCAACTTCTTTTTTAAAAACTCTAATAAAATAGGAGCAGTCGTCATAACCCAAATGATAAGCCATTTCACAAACTGAAATCGAAGAATGCAGTAAAAGACGTTTTGCTTCCAATACAACTCTATCTCTGATAAGTTCGCCTGCGGTTCGACCAACTGTTTTTGTACAAATAGCATTTAGATAGTTAGCCGTGATATTGAGTTTATCGGCAAAATCTTTTACTGATTTATATTCTTTAAAATGTCTTTCGATAAGCATCTCAAAATTCCTGATTTTTGATACATTGAGTTCGGTGCTATCGCCTTTGTAGAAAGGCTCATAAACCCTAATCGAATGAATCAGAATCATTTTTAATAATGATTTAATGAGCGTGTCTCGGTGTGGTTGATTGGCTTTGAATTCGTAAATAATTTCTTCAAACAGATTTTCAATGCGTTGGCTCTCCTCGACCGAAAAAACTACCATCGGGGCGGCATTATTGCTATTATTAAAAAATGGCAGTGCTTGTAGCGAAAGCCCTTTTTCTATAACTTCATAAAATTCTTTCTTGAAAAAAAGCGTATAGCCGATGGTATCAGGGCCTAAATCCCATTCATGCACTTGCCCATCATTCATGAAAAATAGTTGATTCGGCTCAACAATAAATCGCTTAAAATCAATGTCATGCGTGCCGCTTCCTTGCTTGATATAAATCAGATTATAGAAGTCATGTCGGTGCGGAAAATCAGCCGAAGAAAGCGTTTTTAGATGGTCTTCTAATCGACGAATATCAAGTTTCATCAAGATATTTTTATCGCACGCATTTAGCTGTTCGATGGTGATGATTGGAATCGATTTTTGCATGATTGCTCAAAATTTTCGTTCAAAACTGTTGATTTAGTTAAGTAAAGGCAATAAAAAAGAGGTTAGATAAATCATTTTTCTAACCTCAATCTTCCAATACTTTGCTTAATGGGGCAATTTATTTTTGAACGCACCATAAAGCCACGTACCAGCTATGGCACTGGCAAAAGTTACAGTAATGGCCAAAAATCCGCTACCGATTTGTGCAAATAAGGGCCCTGGGCAAGCTCCTGTAATTGCCCACCCAAGTCCGAAAATTAGTCCACCGTAGATTTGTCCTTTATTGAATCTTTTGTCAGGAATTAAAACCTTTTCACCTGCTAAAGTTTTGATATTGAAGCGTTTAATTAGTTGAACTGAAATCATACCAACCACAACGGCCGTACCGATTACGCCATACATATGGAATGATTGCAAACGAAACATTTCTTGGATTCTGAACCACGAAATAATTTCGGCTTTTACGAATACAATTCCGAAGATTGTTCCAACAATCAGGTATTTGATATTGCTCGCAAGACTTTCTTTTTTTACCTGATTATTCGGTGCTTCACACACAAATTCTTCGACGGCCGTATTATCTATATTTATTTTCGACATGATTAGAATAATTTAAAGATGAAAGGCATAATTAAGTGTGTCATTACGAAACCTCCAACCATAAAGCTGATAGTTGCAATTAATGAAGGTAATTGTAGATTCGATAAACCCATGATTGCGTGTCCTGACGTACATCCTCCAGCGTACCGAGTTCCGAAACCTACCATCAGACCGCCCAAAACAAAGAAAATCAAGCCTTTTAGCGTGAAAATGTTTTCTACACTAAAAATATCTGCGGGCATCATTGCCGAAAAATCGGTCACGCCCAATGCTTTTAAATCCTTTATAGTGTTTTCATTGACAATAAATTCATTTGGATTTGATAAGAATTGGCTGGCGATGATTCCACCTAAAAGTACACCTACTACAAAAAACAAATTCCAGATTTCTTTTTTCCAATCGTATTTAAAAAAAGGAATATCAGCAGGAAAACAAGCTGCACAAATATGGCGGAGCGATGAAGAAATACCGAAAGTTTTATTGCCAATAAGCAATAAAATCGGAACTGTTAGGCCAATCATCACACCAGCTACTGCCCAATGCCACGGTTGTTTGATGAGTTCTATCATATTTTTTTAAATTTCAACTTTATACTTTTGATGTTGATAAGACTATATTTTATCATCAGGGCTTTGTAGAAAGGTAAGGTATAAAATTGCCCTCACCTTTTTTATTTATTCAACCCTAAACATTACTTATTTTCTTTTGAAGTCTATACTTTTAATTTTGATTGACAAACAAAGTTTGAACGAGGTACTTCTGTTTTGGCGATGGCTGCAAAACCACCAGCTATATCTACGATATTATCATACCCACGAGATTTCAAGATTGATGCCGCAATCATTGAGCGGTATCCACCTGCACAATGAATATAATTTGTTTCAGCTTTCGAGAAAGCTGCCATATTATTGCTTAAATATGCCAACGAAACACACTCTGCTTCTTCTACGTGTTCGGCACGGTATTCGGTTTCTTTTCTTACGTCTTTTACTAAAAGTTTTCCTTCGTTTTCGCTATATTTTTTAGCAAAATTTTCGGCAGAGATAGATTCGATTGTGTCAACTTCTTTTCCTGCGGCTTTCCATGCTTCAATTCCACCAGCTAAATATCCTACAATATTATCGTAACCAACTCTTGAAAGGCGAGTAATTACTTCTTCGATGCTTTCTTGGTCAGCAATAAATAAAATCGGTTGTTCAATATCAGTGATAAGCGTACCAACCCACGGAGCAAAGTCGCCTTTGATGCCAATGTTGATTGAATTGGGTACAAATCCATCTTTGAAAGTTTGAGCCGTACGCGTATCAATCATTACTGCACCGAGTTCGTTGGCTGCCACTTCAAAAGCTTCGGGCGAAAGTGCTTGAATGCTTGTTTTTACATCGTCAAGTGTTTTTGCTCCCGTTTTATTTATCATTACGTTTTTCGGGAAATAGTAAGGTGGAGGCGTAAGTCCATCCGTTACTGCTGCAATAAACTGCTGTTTGCTTTGTGGCTGAAGTGCGTAGTTTACTTTTTTCTGGTTTCCGAGCGTGTCATAAGTTTCTTTGCTCATATTTTTGCCACACGCTGAACCCGCTCCGTGGGCAGGATATACAATCAAATTATCGGGCAAAGACATGATTTTTGTATGCAGTGAAGTATAAAGATAACCCGCTAAATCTTCGATGGTAAGTGTTGATTTTTGTGCTAAATCTGGGCGGCCAACATCACCAATAAATAAAGTATCGCCTGTGAAAATGCAATTTTCAACACCATTTTCATCGATTAATAAATAACACGATGATTCCATTGTGTGTCCAGGTGTGTGAATTACTTTGATTTTGACGTTTCCAACTTCAAAAACTTGACTGTCTTCGGCAACTATACATTCAAAAGAGGGCGTTGCATTAGGCCCGTAAACGATAGCTGCACCAGTTTTTTGAGCCAATTCTACGTGACCCGAAACAAAGTCAGCATGGAAGTGTGTCTCGAAAATATACTTGATTTTGGCATTGTTTTTTTCTGCCTTGTTTATGTAAGAATGTACTTCACGAAGTGGGTCAATGATGGCTACTTCTCCCGCTGACTCAATATAATAAGCTCCTTGAGCGAGACATCCTGTATAAATTTGTTCGACTATCATTGTTCTAATGTGCTTTATTATTAATGGTTCAAAGTGCGTTTAAATGCTTGGTGTACTTGCTGAAAATGTATTGTACTGTAGATTTACAACTAAATTTATGATTAAAAAGTGCCTGTTTTTGTGCGAAATTACTTTTTATGTTTATATGATAATGTTTTCATATAGTTTACTAAAAAAAATCACATATTGCAACTGCAATTTTCGATGCAGGTCAAAAGATTGGTAATCTCACGTTCCTTCAGCGAATAATAAACGTTTAGTCCATCTTTATGCGATTGAAGAATACCACGTAATTTCATATTTATCAAGTGGTGTGAAATCAAAGATTGCTCACATTTGAGTGTTTCGCAGATTTCGTTGACCATGAGATTTTCTTGTGCATCCAATAGTTGAATAATAGCCAAACGAGTAGGATGAGCCACCGCTTTCAAAATATAAGCCGCTTTTTCAAACTTCTCTTTATTGATTTTTATGTCGTTCGCTTCTGCTATCATTTTTGTTTTTTAATTACAATACAAATATATGATACTATTTTCATATAGTGCAAATGTTTTTTTTTAAATCGGTAAAATGTGCTATTAGAAAGGTGAAAAGTGCTGTAAAATAAAAACCTCACAGGGCTATTTATCCTGTGAGGTTTAGTAAGTATCTCCTTTGGGAGCATTATTTTAATCCCTGTGCTTCCACAACGGCAATGGCCACCATATCCACAATTTCACGTACTGTACTACCCAATTGGAGTACGTGAACTGGTTTTTTTACACCCAATAAAATTGGTCCGATT
This sequence comes from Emticicia sp. MM, assembly GCF_001649495.1. Taxonomy (NCBI): domain Bacteria; kingdom Pseudomonadati; phylum Bacteroidota; class Cytophagia; order Cytophagales; family Leadbetterellaceae; genus Emticicia; species Emticicia sp. MM. The sequence goes on from NZ_LXHX01000071.1 coordinate 123,399, forward strand.
TTATCAATATCGGCTACTTCTTTTACAATATTATAGGCAATATTTGAGGCCGAGAGGTTCGGGAAAATCAATGTATTAGCACGACCATCCACTAAATCGCTGAATGGATGTTGTTCTTTCAACAAATCAATATCAAATGGTAAGTGAGCTTGCATTTCGCCATCGACAATCATTGTTGGATGTTTATCTTTTAAAATACTTACCGCTTTTTGCATTTTTATGGCGTCATCGCCATCGGCACTTCCGAAGTTTGAGTAAGTCAATAGAGCTATTCTTGGCTTGATATTGAATTTTTCTACTTCTTTGGCTGCCAATTCGGTAATCTCAACGATTTCTTCGGCAGTTGGATTGAAGTTTACGGTCGTATCGGCCAAGAAAAGTGGACCAAAACGGCTCATCAAAATATACATACCCGAAACTTTCTTCACTCCATCCTGACGACCAATAATCTGTAAAGCTGGACGAATCGTTTCTGGATAATTTCGGGTCATACCACCAATCATGGCATCGGCTTCGCCAGTTTCTACCATCATCGCACCAAAATAGTTGCGATTTTGCATCAATTGCATGGCCTCAAAATGATTATAGCCTTTACGTTTACGTTTTTCGTAGAAAATAGCTCCAAATCGTGCCAAACGCTCTTCTTGGTCAGCCGAGCGAGAGTCGATGATTTCAGCAGTAGGCAAATCTATATTATTTTCGTCGAGCAACTTCGTAATTTTGGCAACATTTCCAAGCAAAATTGGCGTTGCAATTTTCTCATCTTGTACTTCTTGTGCAGCTTTCAGAACTGTCAAGTTTTCTGCATCGGCAAAAACCACACGTTTAGGGTGAAGTTTTGCTTTATTTGTAATTACTTTCTTGAGTGAGTTGTCTTGTCCCAAACGTTTCGCCAATTGCGTATCGTAAGCTTCCCAATCAGTAATTGGGAACTTCGCAACCCCTGTTTCCATTGCCGCTCTCGCAACTGCTGGAGCAACGGTTGTAAGTAAACGAGGGTCAACAGGTTTTGGAATGATATACGTTCGGCTAAACGAGAGATTGGTTTCACCATAAGCTAAATTTACTACGTCAGGCACTGGTTTTTTCGCTAAATCGGCCAATGCACGCACGGCTGCCAATTTCATTTCTTCGTTAATAACTTTCGAGCGAACGTCTAAAGCACCACGGAAAATATAAGGGAAACCAAGTACGTTATTCACTTGATTCGGGTAATCCGAACGTCCAGTTGCCATGATAATATCTTCACGGGCGGCAATCGCATCTTCATACGAAATTTCTGGAGTTGGGTTGGCCATCGCAAAAACAATCGCATCTTTTGCCATTGATTTTACCATATCTTGCTTCAAAATATTGCCTTTTGAAAGCCCAACAAAAACATCTGCACCAACTAGAGCTTCCGAAAGCGTAGTTTCGGCTGGCATATTATCGTTAGCAAATTCGATTTTCTTTCCATCCAAATTCGTGCGGCTTGGGTGAATCAAGCCCTTACTATCGAACATGAAAATATTCTTTTTATCTGCTCCCAACGAATTATACAAACGAGTACAAGAAATTGCCGAAGCCCCAGCACCGTTAATAATTATTTTTACTTGCGAAATATCTTTTTCTACTAATTCGAGAGCGTTCAATAATGCCGCCGACGAAATGATGGCTGTGCCATGTTGGTCATCGTGCATTACTGGAATATTCAATTCTGCTTTTAGGCGTTCTTCGATTTCAAAACACTCAGGAGCAGAAATATCTTCGAGGTTTACACCACCAAAAGTTGGCTCAAGAATTTTCACTGTACGTACAAATTCATCAACATCTTTGGTGTTTAACTCAATATCAAAAACATCAATATCGGCATAAATTTTGAATAAAAGCCCTTTTCCCTCCATCACGGGTTTTCCTGCGGCTGGGCCAATATCGCCCAAACCCAAAACCGCCGTTCCGTTTGAAATTACAGCCACAAGGTTTCCCTTTGCTGTATATTTATAAACGTCTTCAGGATTTTCAAAAATAGCCATACACGGGTCGGCTACCCCTGGAGAATACGCCAAAGACAAATCTTTTTGGGTAGCATATTCTTTACTTGGAACTACTTCGATTTTACCAGGACGCCCTTTGGCGTGGTAATGAAGTGCCTCTTCTTTTAAATTTTGTTTACTCATTTTCGAATAAAAGATTAGTTTGATGATGCGAAGGTAAGACTGAATGCTTTTAGAGTTAAAGAAAAAAAGTCTTTTTTTGTGTAATTAACTGTTTTTGCTTAGAAAAATGGCTTTTTGCATATTTTCTTACTTGTTTCTTATGTTATCTTTCACAATATCTTCATAGTCAGCCACATGAGCGAAGGCTGCATTCATCTTAGCACGGTCGAATTCGTTTTCGTTGTTTGAAATCCAAATCGTAGCTACACCGTTACCGATAAAATTGGTAATCGCACGGGCTTCTGACATAAATCTGTCAACTCCCAAAAGCAACGCTAAACCTTCAACGGGAATTACTTTCAGAGCTGTAAGGGTTGAGGCCAAAACAATAAAACCGCTACCAGTTACGCCCGCTGCACCTTTGGATGTCACCATCAGAATGCCGATAATTGTTAGAATTTGCTGAATATCGAGATGAACATTGAAAACTTGAGCTAAGAAAATAACTGCCATTGAAAGATAAATTGTCGTTCCATCAAGATTAAACGAATAACCCGCAGGCACAACCAAACCAACCACTGATTTTGAGCAACCCATTTTCTCCAGTTTCTCCATCAACGAAGGTAAACCCGCTTCTGATGAAGATGTGCCAAGTACAATCAATAATTCCTCACGAATAAATTTAAGGAATTTCCAAAGACTGATTTTATAATATCTTAGAATAAAATACAGCACCACAAATACAAAAATAGCCATCGTTACATAAACTGTTCCCATCAACTTGGCAAGCGGAAGAAGGGTTTGAATACCATATTTGGCAATTGTGAACGCCATACCACCAAATGCTCCGATTGGTGCAAAAAGCATGACTTTATGCAATGCCCAAAACACTTTTTTGGAGATTGGTGCAAGAAAATCAACCACTTTTTGACGGCCAGAATAATTACTCAAAGCAATCCCCAGCACTATTGCCAGAACCAACACTTGAAGTGTGACATTATCTAAGAAAAATTTCAGCCAACTAAATTCAGTAGCACTTTTAGTGTATTTTGAAATATCTCCACCCTTGATTGCATCTGTGACAACGCCATCACCAGGGCGAATAACATTTGCTACTATAACACCCACAAAAAGAGCAATGGTTGTAACTACTTCAAAGTAAAGGAGGGCTTTTGCTCCAACTTTTCCAACTTTTTTCAAATCTCCCATTGAAATGATTCCAAGTGTGATGGTCAAGAAAATGATTGGATTGATGAAAAGTTTGACAAAACTGATAAATAAACTGCTCAGAAATTCGGCAAATGTATTTTTGATTTCAAATTCAGAAATGAAAAGATTTTGCTTGAAGCCTTTTTCAAAAATAGGTTTTAGAGCAAATTCTGGATTGTAATGCCCCAGCAAAACACCTAAAATAATGGCTGTAAGCACCCAAAAGGTAAGGTTAGTTAAGATTTTTTTCATAAGAATATACCACCACCCCTAACCCCTAAAGGGGGATAAAGGTTTGGGATTTGTTTTTATATTTTTAAAGTGTTTTTACGTATTCGAATGCTTTCTTTGCCAAATAACTCCATTGGTCAGCATAATGAATGGGTACTTGAAGCCAGCCATTCATAGGTCTTTTGCCACTTGGATTAAAGACTTCAACACCATCAATGGCAAGCGTTTCTTGTTCGGTTTCTTTGTCTAATTTTACGGTTAAATATTTTACATGAAAACCAGCCACAGCTTTGCCGTTTGGGGCTTTTATGCACGGCACACCAAACATTTTACTCGCTTTTGCTTCTGGAATATCGGCCGTTATTTCTTGAAATAATGCTTCGTAATCGTTCATAAAATATTTACTTTATCAGATAACCTAAAATTAAGCTTGTAATGATAGAAATTGGTATGCTTATACCTATCATTAGGCTTGCCAAAGGTGGGTTTAGCTTATGATTAATGGCTATTATTGAAGCTGTATTCATTGAGCCTAAGGCCGCTCCAACTACGCACATTTGTCCTATCCAAGTATTCTCTTGGAGTAAAATCTTTTCTTGAAGCAAGATAAGGTATAATACAAAGATTATCAAAGGTGCAAGCAATAGTTTAAAAAATAAGCCTATTATTAGTGGTTTTTGAGCAAGATTAGCTTTTGATAGATTAATCTGCAAACCCACTGATATTAATGCCAATACTGTAAACGGACTGCCCATTTTTTGTAAAACATCGTTAAAATGCTCGGGAAAATGGAAATTAGCGAAATTTAGAATCACTGCAACACAAAAAGCCAAAAAAGGCGGAAAGGTAAAAATACTTTTAGCAATAGATTTAATTGAAGGCTCGGACGATGAATAATAAGAGGCCGTCATGATTCCGAGTGTGCCACAAACAACAAACGAACCTGCCTGACTCATCAGAATACCCATTTGTACACCTGCTTTTCCGTATAATAATTCAAAAATTGGAAAACCTACAAATGAAATACTGCTTATTCCTGCCGTAATTGTCAATGCTCCTGTGGTGCTTCGGTCAAATTGAAAAGTTTTTGCAATAATTTTGAAAAATAGGAATGAACAAGTGAATAGAATATATGGCGTCAGTACGGGCAAAACCTGATTCGATTTAAAACTTATTTCGGTTGTGTAAAGCAGGGTTAGAGCGGGCAAACATACATTAATGATAACTGCATTTAAACCTAAGTAAGCCTCTTTTGGAAAGCCTTTGGTTCGTTGGAGGAGTACCCCCAACGAAAGGCAAATTATCAATAAAAACAGGTTAGTCATTTTTTAAAGAGATGAGATTGGGGATACGAGATACGAGGATTTGAAAAACGAACATTCTTTACAAAAGTAGTTTCTCAAATCTCGTATCTCAAATCTTTCATCTAAAAATTTATAGTAGCATTGGCATAGTAGAATGCTCCATTAAATCCAAACTGATTAGCATTTCGGGTATAAGGAATCTGCCCGTTGGTATATCCAGCAAAATTAGTCAATACTTTGTCAGGATATACATCGGTGATATTATTGCTACCCAAAGTGAGCGAAAACTTAGGAGAAAACGCATAAGTTAATGCCACATCAATCAATGTTTTTCCACCGAAAGTTTGCGTGATATGTGGCTTGCCAGTTGGTTTTTCCCAAGCTGTTACTGGACCGAAATATGACGCTCTTACATTGGCATTGAATTTATTGATTTGATAACCCAACGATGCCAGTATTTTCTGACGTGGTTGTGCAGTTTCTATCAAACTAATGCTTACGGTGTCAATCATCAAGATTTTGGCGGCTGTGCCTGCTTGTAACAAACTTGGCGTTGCTTTTTGCGAGGTAAGTTTAGTTTCGTTGAAAGTAAGAGCCAAACTCGCCGTAAGTTTACTTTTTGGACTAAATTTATGGTTGAAAGTAGTTACAAAATCAATTCCTCTTGTGCGAGTATTGATATGATTCGTGAAAAAACGAATCTCGCTAATTCCTGGGAATAAAGGTTTTAGTGCTACAATGCTACTCACAATCATACGCTCTGAAAGAATAATACGGTCGGTAATATCAATTTGGTAGGCATCAAGCGTAAACAAAAACTTATCGCCAGCTTTGGCCGTTATGCCTAAGTTATAATTGAACGAGTTTTCAGCTTTTGGTTTTTCTATACCCAATTGAGCCAAACGAGGGTCAGAATTAGGTAATTGTTTGGTCTGAATAATTGCTCCAGCTTGCACGGTCGAGGTCGTAACACTGTTGTAAGTCTGCTGCAATGATGGAGCTCTGAAACCTTTATTAATCGAACCTCTGATTGAAATGCTTTCCGAAAGTTTCAAACGAGCCGCCAATTTTCCCGAAACATTACTACCAAAATCGCTATAATTTTCGTAGCGAAGTGCGGCTGCCACTAAAAACTTGTTCGTAATATCGCTTTCAACATCGGCATATAAACCTATGTTGTTGCGAGTGGCATTGGTTTCGTCGGCAGGAGCAATTCCTGGGCGACCGCTCGAACCTGGTGCTTTATTTTTGGTGGTTGCCAACGGCCCAACTTGGTAAGATTCGGCACTTCCTTGCTTTAATAAAAACTGCTCAGCTCTAAACTGGCTACCAAATGCTACGTTTGTGTTTTTTGTACCCAACAAACCTTTATAGTTTTTCGAGATATTTGCCTCGATAGTAGTTTGTCCAACGGCACTTCTTCCTACATAAAACTCAGTAGGAGAATTTGCTCCCATCGAAGGATTTATAGTATTATTTGCCCATAAATCCAAATAATTATGGCCATATCCTGCACTAAAATCAAGATTCCAACCATCAATCACTTTTCTATTTACACCCACAACTGATGAATAATCAATGGTTTTACCAGGTAATTGCGGCGTAAATCCATCAGGGAAAATTTCGGGTGTTGAATTTGCATTTGATGGGTTAGCTACTCTGAAAAAACCATACGCTAATACATCTTTCATTGATACCCCACCGAAACTATACACATTCCATTTATCATTAATCGGGTATCCAAGATTATAAAAACCTTGGTAAGCCGTATTCTGATTGCTTCCGTACTTTGTTACTTTAAATGTACCGTAATCGCCCCAAACACCTCTTGTTTTTAGAGTTGCTTCATCGGTGGCTTGCGTTGACGAATAAATACCTGTATAAGTTCCACCTGCAACGGGTCTTGGATTATAAAAATCTGAGCGGTCGGTGCCGTTGGCGTGTTGGTAATGGAGCGTCATGTTGAGGTAACTTTTTTCCTTTCCCAACTTAAAACCGTAATTCAACGCACCCATGTACGTGCCGCCATCGCCCATTTTCGTAACTCCGTATTGGGTTTTGAATGTGCCTTTGCCTACACTTTTATTCAAGCCTAAATTTACAATACCAGCAATGGCATCAGAGCCATACTGAGCGGCCGCACCATCACGCAAGACTTCAACACGGTCGAGAGACAGCGATGGAATGGAGTTCATATCGGTTACGACAGTTCCTAAACCAACTGTTACGTTAAGATTGAGTGCCGAAAACTGATGACGACGTTTGCCATCGACCAAAACCAAAACTTGGTCGGGCGAAAGTCCACGAAGGGTGGCTGGGTCAGCATAATTGGCTACGCCATTGATACCAGTCTTGGCAGAGTTGAACGAAGGAGAGTTGAATTGTACCATTTGCCCCAATTCAACTTGACCTGTTGCTTGTAATTCTTTGGCACTTAGCACATCAACAGGCACTGGACGTTCAACGTCAGTGCGGGGTTGTCCACGAGAGCCAATCACTACAACTTCTGAAAGTTGAGATGCTGATTCTGCTAAGGTTACGTTTACCACGTTGTTTTCGCCAACTGTGATTTCTTGATTTTGATAACCAATAAACGAAAATTGTAAAACTTCACCTTTATCGGCATTTATCTTGAAATTTCCATCAACTTCGGTGCTTGTGCCACGTTTTGTGCCTTTTACTACAATGCTTACGCCAGGTAGGGCTTCACCTTTTGCCGAAATTACTTTTCCTGTGATTGGGTCGGCTACTGGTAGGGCAGGAATGTCGGTGTCAATAACTTGTGCTTTGGTTTCTTCGGTGGAAGCATTTAAAACGATTTGATTGCCATACACTTTATACGATATATGTAAAGGCGAAAAAAGTTTGCTCAGAACTTCTGAAAATTTCTGATTTTGGACTTGCAAACTGATTTTTTTATCCGATAAAATTACTTTTGAACTGTAAAAAAACTTTGCATCTGCCACTTTCCCGATTTCGGAAATGGCATCTTGCATACTTACATTTTGCAGATTTACCGACACGTTTTTTTCGAGTAAATCTTGTGCTTTGCCATCGTGGGCCAAAGACTGCAACACAAGTACAAGGGCAAGAAAGCATTGTGTTAGCGAAATTTTCATCATTTTAAGCAAAAATGCTTGATTGAATAGTGGTTTTTGCATAGGTTTACAAAGGTTTTGTTTGATTAACTAAACTGCAAGGGTTGCCTCAGAAGACATTTGGCGATGGAACTGAGGTAATTGTAAGCCGAAAGTGTTTCCAGCACGTTCGGCTTTTTTTGTAAAAAATTGGTTTTTAGTTTTTATGAAGTTTTGAAAATACTTGCTTTAAAGGTTTTTATTTAATTTTATTATTCGTCATTCGTAAATCGTAGTTCGTCATTTTTTATTCTATTCACAACCAATTCCACTAACCAAAATACTTGTTCCTTTTACTTGGTAGGTGGCATTGAGCGAACGAGTGATGATGTCGAGTTTTGTGAAAAGTGGCATTTCGGTCAAATCTCCGTTGAGGGTGCATTTTCCGAGCGATTCTCTTTCTAAAACCATTTCAATTCCGTAGGCTTTTTCGAGAGCCGTTAACACATCGTTCAGTGGAGCATCTTGAAAGTTGAAACTTAGGGTTTCTTTATTAATTGTTGCAAGAACTTCTGGTTTTTCAACCAAACCCGTCACAAAGTGTTCTTCTTCATCAAAGAATGTTACTTTCAGATTTGGCGTCAAAATCACACCGTTGTTTTGTTTGTCTTCGGCGTCTTTTTCAAAAACAGTTACTTTGCCCGAAACTACCGACACTTCTGATTTCTTCATACTTGGATAAGCCTTCACCGTAAAACTTGTTCCCAAAACTTTCGTGGTCATTTTTCCAGTATAAATCAAAAAAGGGCGAGTAGTATCGTGCATTACATCAAAAAAAGCCTCTCCAGTCAGATTTACTTCTCTAAACTTTGCATCTGATTGATTATAAGAGAGTTGTGTCTTGGGTTTCATCACAACCACGCTTCCATCAGGCAATGTGATTTTCAGTTCTTTTGCCGAAACATTCTCATATTTTGCCCAACCAGAAAACGGAGTCCCGCTTAAGGATTGAATATTTTTGGCCGATTTATTATAAGTCCAGATTCCAAAAGCCAATAAAAACATAGCCGCAGCACTGCTCAAGTACCAAACCCAATTGATTTGTCGAGTTGGTGTTTTTTGAGTTGGTGCAATTTTTTCTTTGATTTTCAGATAAAGCTCATTTTCTAAATTTATTTGCTCATCGTCGGTCATTTGACTAATTCCGTCAAGATTATTTTCAAACGAATAATACCAAGCCTCAATAAGCTCAAGCTCTTGTTGGGTGCTTTGATTATTTAGAAATCGTTCAATTATTTCTTTATTTAGTATCATTTTCATGTTGCTTTCATAGACTAAGTGTAACGAGCAGAAGTTTTCCCCTATGCGGGAATGAAAAATATTTCAAAAGTTTTTGTTGCGTGAACTTACCTCGAATTTATTCGAGGTCTAAGAGAACAAAGGATGTTATTTTATTTTACCAAACCGATTTAAATCGGTTTTACTGAAAATCATTTCTGTTGTTCTTTTAGGCTGTGATTTTAATCACAGATTGGAATCAAATTTTGAGTAAGTAGGAGTTTATTTTACCCGATTGTAAAAAATAGAATGCCCAGTGCAGTATAGTCTTTCAATGCCTCACGCAGAATTTTGAGGGCTTTAGTCATTTGATTTTCAACGGTTTTCTCCGAAATATCAAGTCTTTCCGAAATCTCTTTTTGAGAAAGTCCACTTCGTTTTAGTAAGAAAACTTCACGACATTTTTCGGGTATTGTTTGAAGAGCTTGCTGATAAGCATCATTCAGTTCGTCGAAAGCAACGGCTTGTTCCGTAAAATTATCGTCATTCTCATCAAGCATTAAAGTTGATGAATATTTCTCAAAAAGTGTATTTTTTTTGAATTGAGCAATGACAAGGTATTTGATGGAAGTAAAAAGATAATTTTCGATATTTTCGATGGGAAGCGTTTCACGACGTTCCCAAAGCGAAACAAATAATTCTTGAATCACCTCTTCGGTTAATTCTTTGTCTTGCAGACGTTTGTAGGCAGCTCCGTAGAGTTTTGAAAAGTACCTCCGATACAAAATCTCAAAAGCCCGACTATCGCCAGTGGCAATATCGGCAAGGAGTTCTTGGTCAGTATCGAAGGGGAGTTTTTTCATTTTGGTACAAAAGAAAGATTTATTTGTAAGAAAACATAAAAATAGCTGTTGCTTTTGTTGATATTCTGTTTTATACTGAACCCAAATCTTGATTCAGAAGTTAAACGAATGATAAATCTGACCAAAACCTAATGGCTCGACCAATTATTGATACATCTGATACAAAACCCAATATCAAAGAACGCCTAAAAGCATTGGGAAATTTACCTGCTTTTTTGCGTGAAGTCTATCTTACTTCGCCTGCCTTGACTATTAGTAATACAATCTTACGTCTCCTTCGTGCAGCTATTCCGATTTCTATTTTATACATAGGTAAACTAATCATTGATGAGGTTTTAGTGCTTAGTGCCAGCAAATCAGAAAACCACAATCAAATCTATTTATTGATTGCGGCAGAGTTTGCTTTAATGATTGTCAGTGATTTGCTTTCTCGTGGTATTGCTTTGACTGATAGCCTTTTAGGTGATTTATTTGCGAACAGAACGTCAATAAAATTAATGAAACACGCCGTTTCGCTCGATTTAGCTCAGTTTGAAAACGCCACTTTTTATGATAAACTCGAACGTGCCAGACAGCAAACCAACGGTCGAACTGCTCTGCTTTCTCAGATTTTATCACAAGGACAAGATGCCATCACGATGGGGCTTTTGCTTGTTGGACTCGTCACTTTTAATCCATGGTTGATTGTTTTGCTTTTGGTTTCGGTCATTCCATCTTTTATTGGTGAATGGCATTTTAATGCTAAAAGCTACTCGCTGCAAAGAGGCTGGACTCCACAACGCCGAGAATTAGATTATTATCGTTTCATTGGTGCGAGCGATGAAACCGCCAAAGAAGTAAAGCTTTTCGGACTTTCAGATTTTATTATTGATAGATTTCGTAATTTATCTGACCGATATTTTAAGGAAAATAAAAAACTGTCTATTGAGCGTGCTTCGTGGGGAAGTTTGTTGGTGGCAATTGGTACTTTAGGGTATTTTGGTGCTTATACTTTAATCATTGTAGAAACCATCAAAGGAATCGTGACTATCGGTAGCCTAACTTTTTTGGCTGGTTCGTTTCGTCAGCTAAAATCTTTATTGGAAGGAATTCTTGGCAGGTTTACAAGTATTTCGCAAGGAGCCTTATATCTCAATGATTTGTTTGAATTTTATCAGATTGAGCCACAGATTATTTCGCCCACTCAACCTAAACCTTTCCCAAATCCAATCAAAGAAGGTTTTAGATTTGAGAATGTTGGTTTTAAATATCCAAATTCTGATAAATGGGCAAATCGAAATCTAAATTTTGCATTAAAAGTAGGAGAAAAGCTGGCTTTAGTTGGAGAAAATGGTTCAGGGAAAACCACTTTAGTAAAATTGTTGGCAAGATTATACGACCCCGACGAAGGTCGAATTTTATTGGATGGCGTTGATTTGAAGGATTATAATTTGGCAGAATTGCGTGAACACATTGGCGTAATTTTTCAAGATTTTCAAAAATTCAATTTTACTGCGGGCGATAATATTGCAGTCGGTGATATTGCCGCCCGTGAAGAATTGCCCGAACTTGAAAGGGCAGCTCACCAAAGTTTGGCCGATGCTGTTATAGAAAAATTACCGCTAAAATATGACCAACCTTTGGGAAGGAAATTTGCCAAGGGAATTGAACTTTCGGGCGGAGAATGGCAGAAAGTAGCACTTGCAAGAGCTTATTTGCGTGAAGCCGAAGTATTGATTCTTGATGAACCAACAGCCGCTCTCGATGCTCGTGCCGAATACGAGGTTTTTCGACGTTTTGCCGAACTTACGAAAGGAAAAACCGCTATTCTGATTTCGCACAGATTTTCAACGGTCAGAATGGCAGATAGAATTTTGGTGCTTGATAAAGGAAATCTGCTCGAAATCGGCACACACGAAGAACTTTTGGCGAGAAATGGACGATACGCCGAGTTGTTTTACTTACAAGCAGAAGGTTATAAGTAAAATAGTTTTCTATAGTATACAAAATTGCCACGCCTGTAAAGTTCGTGGCAATTTATTTATATTTAGCAAATTTTTAGTAAATGAATAATGCATTGAGTTGTAATTCTTCCGAATCATAAGCACCCGTTTCCCAGTCCAACTCTTTATATGTAAGTTTTGATTTTTTGATAAGCGGAATAGTATCAAATCCATTTTTAGACATTTGCAGATGATAACTTTTTGGTAAAAAAATAGAATCAATCTTTTTTGATTCTATAAAATCTTCCATGAGCTTTACTCGATATCCATGAAATATTTCATAGCTGATTGACTTAATGCGAGTCTCGAATCTGTTTTTGAGAATTGAGAGTGCTTCATCAAATTCTTTTGTTCTGAGCGATTCGACAAGTTTTTTCGGATTGTAGAAAAGTAAGTCTGTAATAGAGTTTCCTAAATCTTGTGCATACATTAAAACTACATCAACTTCATAGGTTTCTAAGTGATTTATCGCCAATTTAAGCGTATTGAGAGATTCTACATGAAAATCAGTCGGTATTAATATTTTAGTTGTCATACTCCAATTATTTAATAAGTGAAAAATTAAAGTACAAAGCTGTTTTAGATAGATGAGAGAGATCTAAGAGGTAGATTAAAATCGTATTAGAATTTTGAATAGGGTGAAAAAGTATTGTAGATGAGCGATTTAAGTAAAAAAAGAAAGGTGTTCTTTTCAATACTTTTGAATATTAGCCAAAGGAAGTTTAATCTGAACGGTAGTGCCTTCGTTCACAATTGATGTGACGTTTAGTTGCCCATTATGAATCTTGATAATATTCCGAGTAAGTGGCAAACCAATACCATAACCCTCGAAATGGCGAGTATTAGATGCTCTAAAAAATGGGTCGTAGATAAATTGCATTTCAGATTCTGGAATCCCGATTCCTTGGTCTTTTATTATCAAAAATACTTGAGTATCGCTTGAGGCGATACTCACATTTACGGGTTTATTGCTCGAATATTTGCAAGCATTGCTGAGCAGATTCGTAAAAGCAAGAGATAAAAGCTGTTTATTACCCATAACTTTGAGTTTAAACGGATTTTCGGGCAATAGACTAAAGTCAATAATAATGTTGTTTTTTGGGTTTAGTTTGTCAATTATCCCTTTTGCTTGCCACAGGAGTTCATCCGTACGTAGAATTTCAAAATTTACTTTTTTATTGCTATATCCAGTCTGTGCTAAGTAAAGCAATGTTTGTGTAATTTGATTGAGACGTTCTGCTTGTCCTAAAATACTGGTCAGTGACTGCTGATACTCTTCGGGCGTGCGTTCTTTCATGAGCATAACTTCGGCTTCGCCCATGATAGAGGTAAGCGGAGTGCCAAACTCATGCGAAGCATTACTAACAAAGTTTTTCTGAGTTTCAAAAGATGTTTCAAGTCTGTTCAGTAAATCATTGAATGTCGAAATCAACTGACTAATTTCGTTATCATTATATTTTTCTTCAATTCTTTGATGAATGTTTTCTGTACTGATTTGTTTTACGCTATCAGTAATACTTTTGATTGGGTCGAAAATGTGTTTTGAGAAATAAAACGATAGTGAAGTAATGAAAATAACTATCAGAAAAACTGCTACCAGAATGATATTTCGCATAAAAATCAAGTGATGCGAAGCATAATAGTTTTTGGCTGATACAATTACTATGTATTGTTTGTTATTACTATTATATCTGATACCAGTATAAAATGTTTCGTTGAGTTGAAGTGTCGATTTTGCCTTGTTTAAAATCTCTTTCAAAAAACTAAGTGGCAAAGTAGTTTTTTGAGAAATGGTAGTTAAATCTTCTTCTGATTCAACTTCAAAACGATAATCTTTTTCTTCACTGAGTTTTTCGAGGTTTTCTTCTCTAATTTTCTTAAACGACTGAGCATCAATTTTATCGGCATCATAATTATATTTTGCCGAAATCTTGGCTCGGGTTTCTAAGCGTTTATAAAAGTCGGTATATGAATAATTGTATAAAAAATAGTAGATGCTTCCGCCCAAAAGTAATAGTATTATTACATTTGTCAGGATGAGTACCAATGCTATTTTTAATTGAGTTTTCATGCTTCTTTTAAGACATATCCCATTCCAATTACAGTATGTACGAGTTTAGGTTCGTAGTTTGAGTCTATTTTCTTACGCAAGTAATTAATGTAAACATCAACCACATTAGTTGCCAAATTAAAATTAATATCCCAAGCACTTTCAAGTAAATCTACTCTTGATAAAACTCGTCCTTTGTTTTTGATAAGGGTAAATAACAGGCGGTATTCAGTAGCTGTAAGTGATATTAACTCGCCATTGCGTTCAACGGTTTTGGCATCGTCGTCCATTTTTAAGTTCGCAATCGTGTATATGTTTTCTTTATTCATAACTTCATTGCCAGTTGAAGAGCTTCTACGTAGTAAAGCCTTGATTCTGGCAACTAATTCAATAAATTTAAACGGTTTTGCTAAATAGTCATCCGCTCCAGAGTTTAGCCCGAGAGCGATATTATCGGCAGTATTGAGAGCCGTCAGAAACAAAATTGGCGTTTGAATATTTTTATTGCGTAGAACTTTACAAACCTCAATGCCGTTGGTATCGGGTAGCATAATATCCAAAATAATCAAATCGAAATTATTGTCAGAAGCCATCTGAATGCCACTACTGCCATCGAGAGCGACCGAAACCTCAAAGTTTTCTTCGGTTAAGCCTTTTTTTATGAAGCTAACCACATTTATTTCATCTTCTACCAATAAGATTTTCTTCATTTCATTATACTTAAAAAGTACAAAACGATTTATTTGACAAATGTTGTACTATTTTTCCCAAATTGCCAAAGCAAGCCTTATTTTTCCATAATCATAAACTCCTTCGAGTGCTTCAAAAAGTGGTTTGAGTGCATCGCCTTTTTGCACATTCAGCTTCATGGCTTCGGCAATAATTTGGTTATATTCGTAGGTTGCAATGTATTGTTTGAGGTCAATATCTTGTCCATCTTGCTTAAGTTTTACCAAATGACTAATAATCGTAACAGGATTTAAGGAGCGTTTGGCGGCCATTTCATCAATCGAAAGGCCCGCTTTATACATCTCGAAGGTTTCCAAAAAAGTCATTCCTTTTTCCTGCTTTGCTCGTCCAATACCTGGGTTATCGCCAGTAAACGATAGAATTTCATTGATAAATTCATCGCCATATTGTCTGAATTTCTGTTCACCAACCCCCGAAACACCCATCATCTGAAAACGATTGATTGGGCGTTTCTGTGCCATATCCGAAAGTGTAGCATCGGAAAATACCACAAAAGGTGGCACATTTTGTTCATCGGCAATTTTTTTGCGTAAAACCCTGAGTTTTTCAAACAACGCATCCTTAATAATTTCTCTTTTAGTTTTTTCTTTCGGAGCTGCTTCTTCTTGTCGTGCTTTCTTAATATCGTAAGCCTCAAACCTTACTAAATTCACTTTTTTGCTTTCGTATAAAACTTGATTTGAAACTGCATTCAATTTCAATGCGTGTCGTTCATCATAGGCAATATCACAAATGCCAGAATTGAGCATTTGCGTAATATAATCAGCCCATTCTTCATATTTTAGCTCTTTTCCTACGCCAAAAGTCTTTAGATTCTGATACCCTCGTTCATAAATTGCTCTGTTCTGCGAACCCCTCAAAATATCAATTACCATACCCATTGCTGCTTTTTGTTCGGTGCGAGAAATGGCCGACAATGCTTTTTGAGCAAAAATTGTGGCATCGAATTTTTGTGGAGGATTCTTACAAACATCACAGTTACCGCAATCGTTTTGAGCTTCTTCATTAAAATAACTCAACAAGATTCGTCTTCTACAAATCTCCGATTCTGCATATTGTTTCATGCGGTCGAGTTTGGCAAACTGCACTTCCTTCATTTCATCGGGCAGTTCAGAATTTTGAATCATGTCCTTGCGAGTCATAATATCAGAATAACTATAAAACAACAGCGTGTCTGATTTCATACCATCACGCCCAGCCCTGCCAATTTCTTGGTAATAACTTTCAACATTCGACGGTAAACTATAATGAATCACAAACCGAACATTCGATTTATCAATACCCATTCCGAAGGCAATCGTTGCCACCATTACCTGAATCTCATCTTTGATAAAAGCTTCTTGAACCTCCGAGCGAGTTTTAGCATCAATTCCTGCATGGTAGTGCATTGCTCTTATACCAACTTTGCGTAAACCCTCGGCAACGTCTTCTGTATTTTTTCTACTTAAACAATAAATAATTCCCGACTGATTGGGTCGCTTGCCAATATACTCCTGCATAATTTTCAGCCTGTTTCTTCCACCTAAAACGTTCAAACTTAGATTTGGTCGGTCGAACGAAGAAATAAAAACTTTTGCATCAGGCACACCCAGTTGAGTTAAAATATCTTTTCTCGTTACACGGTCGGCGGTTGCAGTGAGGGCAACCACAGGCACATTCGGAAAAGTTTCTTTCAGTATATTTAATTTGGTATATTCTGGCCTAAAATCATGACCCCAAGTCGAAACACAGTGCGATTCATCAATCGCTATCTGATTAACCGAAAGAGTTTTGATGAAACTTATATAATTGTTATGAAAAAGTTTTTCGGGCGAAATGTAGAGCAATTTTATTTCACCAGACTTGCATTTTTCTTCAAGCGTTCGTTGCTGTATCGAATCTAATGAGCTATTCAAAAATGCCGAAGGAACACCATTGGCTTGCAAAGATTGCACTTGGTCTTGCATGAGAGCAATTAGGGGCGAAATAACCAAAGTAATGCCTTCCATAACCAAAGCAGGTACTTGGAAACAGATTGATTTTCCACCGCCCGTAGGCATCAGCACCATGCAATCTTGTTTTGACAGAATCGTATCAATAATCTCAGCTTGTAGTGGACGGAACTTATCGTAACCGAAATATTTTTTTAAAACTTGCTCTTTAGTCATTTATTCAGAAAAAGTAATTTAAGCAAAATTATGAGTAAAAGATGAATCTAAATTGAAAAATAATTATTTTTACTGAAATTATTTTCAACAAACCAACCATTATACATGAAAAAAACGCTGGTTTTATCATTATTAATTTCCTCAAGTCTGTTTGCACAAGACAACAAATCTACCGAATTTGCTTCCACGATTTCTGCACAAGATTTAAGAAAACATTTGACTTACATTGCCTCTGATAGCCTCGAAGGGCGAGATACAGGCTCAGAAGGACAGCGAAAAGCAGCCGATTATATCGCTAAGCATTTTGCCAGCTTGGGTTTGCAAGCAATTGCACCGCAAAAAGATGGTAGCAAAGGTTATTTTCAAAAATTCAACCTTTATCAAAAAGGCTGGAAAGATGCTTACATAAAGATAGGAAATAAAAAGAAAGAATTTTTCAAAGATTACTATCCAAACGGGCTAATGAGTATTCCCGAAGAACAATCAATGTCGGTGGCTTTTGTAGGTTATGGAATCGAACAAGATAACTATAATGATTATAAAAATATTAATGTAGAAGGCAAAGCCGTGGTTTTCTTTGATGGCGAACCAAAAGACAAAGAAGGAAAATATCTTTTCACGAAAACCGATGAAAAATCTGAATGGACTGAAAGAACGGGTCTTCAAAAGAAAATTAATATTGCACTGAATCACGGAGCGAAAATGTTTTTTGTCATTTCAGCTACCGATGCTCAGAAATTTACATCATTGGCTGCTGAGCGTAAAGCCGTTTTGTCAAGATTCAATCAATTAAGTTTTAATGCTTCTTCATCAGCTGAAAAAGCAACCTCAAACCCAACTTTCTTCGTCTCACAAGAAATGGCCGCCGAAATGCTTGATGTGAAGTCGAGTAAACTGACTAAAGTTATTGAAGAAATCAGTGCAAAAAAAGAAAGTTTGGCAAGTAAAATAAAACCTTCAACGGTTTCTGTGAAAGCCGAGAGGGGAGAAGTGCCAGTAGAAACGGCAAATATTTTAGGATTTTTGGAAGGAACAGACAAAAAAGATGAAGTTGTATTGATTACGGCTCACTACGACCACGTAGGAATCCAAAACGGACAAATTCATAATGGTGCTGACGATGACGGTTCTGGCACGTGTGCGGTTCTCGAAATTGCTGAAGCATTTGCCAAAGCAAAGCAAGCAGGAAATGGTCCACGCCGCAGTATTTTGTTTATGACAGTTACGGGTGAAGAGAAAGGTTTGTTGGGTTCACAATATTATACTGATAAAGACCCAATCATTCCGTTAGCCAATACAGTATGTGATTTGAATATTGATATGATTGGCAGAATCGACAAACAACATGCACCCAAAGAAGAATATGTATATCTAATCGGTTCAGATAAATTATCATCAGAATTGCACCAAATAAGCGAAGATATAAACAAAAAATACATTAACTACGAATTGGATTACACATTCAATGACCCAAAAGACCCGAACCGTTTTTACTATCGTTCAGACCATTATAATTTTGCTAAAAACAAAATTCCCGTCATTTTTTACTTTACTGGCGTACACGAAGACTATCATCGTCCAGGAGATGATGTAGAGAAAATTCTCTTTCCAAAATACCAGCAAATTACACGCTTAGTTTTTCAAACAGCTTGGGAATTGGTAAATCGTGAAGAACGAATAAAGGTAGATAGTAATAAGCAATAGACTATTTTGTTGAATATTGCCTTTTAAAGGCAATATTTAATAGAAAAAAAATATCAACGAAAACTTTAGTTTTATAGATATTAAGACTCAAATAAAAAAAAGGCTAAATACTTGATAGCTAAAATGTTAAGACACTCTATTGTATCACTTTGATACTAAGCAAATCTTAAAAAAGTTCAATAATTCAGTTTTTGAGTAAAAATTAATTGTATTTATACTTTTTTGTTTCACGGTTTTTCTATAAAATTGTCA
>NZ_LXHX01000072.1:0-756 GCF_001649495.1 Emticicia sp. MM
TTACAATCAAAATCAAAAAAGGGATTTACAAAGAAAAACTCGAAGTTTATAGCACACTGACCAACATTACTTTTGTGGGCGAAAGTCTCGATAGTACCATTATTAGCTATGATGATTTTTCGGGAAAAGGGAAAATGGAAACCTTTGATTCTTACACGCTCAAAGTAATGGGCAACGAGATAAAGTTTAAAAATCTGACCATCGAAAATACTGCAGGAAGAGTCGGACAAGCAGTAGCCTTACACGTTGAAGGCGACCGTTGTACGTTTGAAAACTGTAAATTTCTCGGAAACCAAGATACTATTTTTGCTTCGGGCGAAAACTCAAGGCAATATTTTACAAATTGCTACATCGAAGGTACGGTTGATTTTATTTTTGGTTCATCAACGGCTTTATTTCAAAAATGCCACATTCATAGCAAAACTGATGGTTATGTTACGGCGGCTTCAACACCTAAATGGGTAGCCTACGGCTATATTTTCAAAGATTGTAAACTAACTGCTGATAAAGCTGCTAGCAAAGTTTATTTGGGCAGACCATGGCGAGATTTTGCCAAAACTGTTTTTATCAATTGTGAACTCGGCAGCCACATTCTACCCGAAGGCTGGAATAACTGGGGAAGACCCGAAACCGAAAAAACAACTTTCTATGCAGAGTATGGTTCAAAAGGCGAAGGCTCAAATACGCAAAGCAGAGTGAAATGGGCTCACCAACTCAGCGAAAAAGAAGCTTCATCCTACACCAAAGAAGAAATAT
>NZ_LXHX01000073.1:0-756 GCF_001649495.1 Emticicia sp. MM
TTACAATCAAAATCAAAAAAGGGATTTACAAAGAAAAACTCGAAGTTTATAGCACATTGACCAACATAACTTTTATAGGCGAAAGCCTCGATAGCACCATCATTAGCTACGATGATTTTTCGGGAAAAGGCAAAATGGAAACGTTCGATTCTTACACGCTCAAAGTTATGGGCAACGATATAAAGTTTAAAAACCTGACCATCGAAAATACCGCAGGAAGAGTCGGACAAGCAGTAGCCTTACACGTTGAAGGCGACCGTTGTACGTTTGAAAACTGTAAGTTTTTGGGAAACCAAGATACTATTTTTGCTTCGGGCGAAAATTCAAGGCAATATTTCACGAATTGCTACATCGAAGGTACGGTCGATTTTATTTTTGGTTCGTCAACAGCTTTGTTTGAAAAATGCCACATTCATAGCAAAACCGATGGCTATGTTACGGCCGCTTCTACGCCAAAATGGGTAGCCTACGGCTATGTTTTCAAAGATTGTAAACTAACTGCCGATAAAGCTGCTACCAAAGTTTATTTGGGCAGACCGTGGCGAGATTTTGCCAAAACTATTTTCATTAATTGTGAACTCGGCAGCCACATTCTACCCGAAGGCTGGAACAACTGGGGCAGACCCGAAACCGAAAAAACAACTTTTTATGCGGAATATGGTTCAAAAGGCGAAGGCTCAAATACGCAAAGCAGAGTAAGATGGGCTCACCAACTCAGCGAAAAAGAAGCTTCATCCTACACCAAAGAAGAAATAT
>NZ_LXHX01000074.1:0-2951 GCF_001649495.1 Emticicia sp. MM
CACCAACTCAGCGAAAAAGAAGCTTCATCCTACACCAAAGAAGAAATATTCTCAGGGAAATTACTGACACAATACCAAGATTTTTGGAGCAAAACGCCTTCAATGAAAGGTATTACAAACGTTCGGGATACATCATACAGCAATTACAGTGCATTAAAAAGCAGTCTAAAAACACATCCAAACATAACTTTAGTACCCGAAAAAACGCAAAAAAATGTCATTGAAGAACGAAACATTGTCTATGCTAATACTGGCACGAGAGATTTACAACTCGATGCATTCTACCCAAAAACGAAGTCTAAAAAACTACGTCCCGCTATTCTGATTATTCATGGTGGCGGTTGGCGTACAGGCAATCGTACACAACACATTCCTTTGGCTCAACGCTTGGCGGCTTTAGGTTACGCGACTTTTACAGCAGAATATCGTCTTTCGACCGAAGCCCTCTATCCTGCTGCCGTGCATGATTTAAAAGCAGCCGTAAGATGGATTCGAGCCAATGCCAAGAAATATGGAATTGATACTAATAAAATAGCGAGCGTGGGCTTTTCGGCAGGTGGGCAGCTTTCGGCACTCATTGGAAATACCAACAATTTACCAAAATTTGAAGGAAGCATTGGCAATTTGAAACATTCCAGTCAAATAAATGCTATTGTGGATATAGATGGAATCTTGGCTTACATTCACCCCGAATCGGGAGAGGGCGATGACAGCAAAAGTACCTCAGCTGCTACCTATTGGTTTGGCTTCAGCAAAGATGAAAACCCTGAACTTTGGCACGAAGGCTCGGCACTGACACACGCAGGTAAAAATACCCCCCTAACACTTTTCCTGAATAGTTCAGTTGACAGAATGCACGCTGGCCGTGAAGATTACCGCAAGAAACTTGATGCGTTTGGCATTTACTCAGAAGTACATACTTTTGAAAATTCTCCGCATTCGTTTTGTTTACTTTCGCCTTGGTTTGGCCCTACGATTGGGTATATTGATACATTTTTGAAAAAAGTTTTTAAGTAACACAATTCTCCGAATTCTCCATTTATCAAATAAAATCATAAACACAATTTAGAAAATTGTGCTACGAAACTATGATACAATTTAACAAAACCTTAGTTACCGATGACGAACTTCCTTGGGAAGTGGTTGACCCAAAAATCAAACGAAAAATAATGTCGTATAACGAAGACATTATGCTCGTGAAAGTTGCTTTCGAAAAAGGAGGAGTTGGCACCACGCACAAACATCCTCATTTACAAATCAGCTATGTGGCAAGCGGTGCTTTTGAAATTACGGTTGCTGGTGAAAGTAAAATTCTTAAAGAAGGCGATGTCTATTTTATTCCTTCAGATGTACTTCATGGTGCGGTTTGTTTGGAAGATGGCATTTTGATTGATGTCTTTAATCCTATGCGTGAAGATTTTGTAAAACCATAACCCCCACTCCCTGAAGGGTAGTTAAAAATGAAAATTGTTCATATTTTTATCTTTCTACATCTTTTCTCCATTACTTTATTTGGGCAAAAACAACTTTCCAATCAAGTAATTGGAGTTTTGCAGAAAGATATAATTGCTCAAGCCAATTGGGCAATGACTCAGAAACCCATCACCATTACAGCCGAACAATGCGAGCGTTCGGCAGGTGGTTTGCATGATTTTTATTCCGAAGGTGATTATTGGTGGAAAAATCCTGATGACCCAAATGGGCCATACATTCAGCGTGATGGACAAACAAATCTTGATAATTTTGTGGCTCACCGAAAAGCTATGATTCGCTTTAGTCAAATTGTTGGTTCATTAGCCTCTGCATACCTTATTACGAAAGATGAAAAGTATGTAAAACACGCTTTTTTACACATCAATGCTTGGTTTATTGATAAAAATACGCTTATGAACCCTTCATTACTCTATGCCCAAGCCATCAAAGGAAAAGCTACGGGCAGAGGCATTGGAATTATTGATACGATTCATCTGATGGAGGTTGCACAAGGAATTATTGTCATGCAAAAGGCAGCGAGTGTAGATAAAAATAATCTACAAATTATCAAAAACTGGTTCGCTCAATATCTTGCATGGCTTACCACTCATCAGTATGGTATTGACGAACGAGAAGCCAAAAACAACCACGGCACTTGTTGGGTAATGCAAGTGGCATCATTTGCTAAATTGACCGAAAATCAGGCTTTAATTGATTATTGTAAAACTCGCTTTAAAACAGTTTTACTACCCAATCAACTCGTAAAAGATGGTAGTTTTCCACTCGAACTCAAACGCACCAAGCCTTATGGATATTCGATTTTTAATTTGGATGCCATGACTACTCTTTGCCAAATTTTGACCGATTCGAAAGATGATTTATGGGATTTTAAGTTGGATGATGGCCGTTCAATGAAAAAAGCCATTGAGTTTCTGTATCCTTACATCGAAAATAAAAGCCTTTGGACTTACCCAAAAGATGTGATGTACTGGGAAGAATGGCCAGTAGCCCAACCTTTTTTATTATTTGGCTATCAGCACTTTGGCAATAAAAATTGGTTTGAAAGTTGGAAAAAATTGGAGCATTTTCCCAAAAACGATGAAGTAATCAGAAATTTACCTATCCGAAACCCATTACTTTGGCTTTAAAATTTATTTAACCTTATCAAATAAATCTATGAAAACCTCCTTTTTAAGTCTTACACTTCTGTTTGCGGGACAGTTGGCTTTCGCCCAATACAATCCCGAAAAACCTGACCTTTGTCAAGGTGCATTTCTAACGCCAGAAGATGCCAAAAACCTCCACGATGATTTTACGAAACGATATTCTGATAAAGTTTCTTGGCAAAAGCACGCCCAAGAAATCAAACAAGGAATTTTAGATGGTGCTGAATTAAGCAATTACGTATTTCAAAAACCTACAAATATTGTTATTCATAGCAAAAAAGATTTGAATGGATATTCGGTAGAAAATGTATC
>NZ_LXHX01000075.1:0-29670 GCF_001649495.1 Emticicia sp. MM
GTTAGGCTTACCCGATGTAGATAAAAAACGTATTGGTATGACGGGCGAATCGGGCGAAAAAAGAGGACCAAACTTTTATTCTTTCTGCCCTTGACGACCGAATAAAGGTTTCTGTACCTGTGGTCATGGTTTCTGGTTATTTCTTTGGGGGTTGTGTATGCGAAAGTGGTATGCCTATTCATAAACGCCCTAATTTTCAAACAACTAATGTGGAAATTGCTGCTACTTTTGCTCCAAAACCTATGCTTTTAGTGTCGGATGGTGGCGATTGGACAGTTAATACCCCTGACATGGAGTATCCATTCATCAAAAATGTTTATTCATATTTTGGTGCAGCGGATAAGGTAGAGAATGTGCATCTCGCCAACGAAAAACACGATTATGGCCCATCAAAACGCCAAGCAGTTTATCCATTTTTAGCTAAATATTTAAAACTCGATATTCAAAAAGTAATGTTGAATGGTATAGTTGATGAAAGTGTCAATAAGGTTTTGACCCATACCGAATTACAAGTTTTTGATGCACAACACCCGCTTCCAACAAATGCCGTAATGGGTGATGCCGAAGTAATGGCACTTTTAGAGAGGAAATAAAAGTTACAGAAAATGAGGCACGCTTCAAATTGATGTGCCTCATTTGTTTCGATAGCATTATAAGAAGATATGCTCTATCTTTGCCATAGCATACTCAAAACCTATTAGATGAAAGAAAATAACCCTTTGAATACTTCTTGGCGAAAAACTGCCTCGACGATATATAAAAAACCAGTTGATTCAAAAATATTTGGTTCGGTTGAAATTGATATTACAGATTTAGAAAAATACATAGCTGAGAAGCGTAAATCTGGTGTGAAGATTACGCTCACACATTTCTTTATGGTGGCTACTGCTCGGGCCATTAAAGAAATTCCTGAACTAAACACTTATGTAAAAAGAGGGAATATTTACTCACATGAAGAAATCAATGCCACAGTAAGTGTACTTCTACAAAGCGGCGAAATGGGTTCGGTAAAAATACACGATGCCGATAAAATTACACTATCAAATTCGGTTGAAAAACTACGTAACGAGCTCAATAAAACCTATAAAGGAGATGAAAATGCCACCATGCAAATGAAAGAAAAACTGGCGGCTATTCCATGGCCTTTCCGTGGTTGGGTTTATCAGACAATCAGATATATCACTACCACACTGGGCATTTCTATTCCACCTCTTGATCTTTCGGCCAATAATTTTGGTTCGTTTATTTTATCAAATATCGGTAGTATTGGTTTAGATATTGGTTATCCAGCCTTGATGCCTTCGGCCAATATTGCTTTTGTTTTGATTTTAGGAGGTGTGAGTAAAAAACCTTGGGTTGTTAATGACGAAATCGTCCCTCGTAGTATTCTGATGCTTGGGGCAGCCCTCGACCACCGAGTAATTGATGCTTCACACGGTGGACGTTTGTTTAAACAGTTAAAAAGGTTTGTTAATAATCCAGAATTGCTAGAAACCATAGATTCTTAAAAGCACCTACATTTTTCATAGTGATGCGTTCATCACTATGAAAATCTCCTTCTTTTCTCCTCCGATTTCAAACGTTTGCATAACAATTTCAAACGTTTGCGTAAAATATATGAGAAATATCTTATTTTTTATTACTAAAATGCAGTAACAAGTTTCCTTAACTCTCATCTCTAAACTATCGACTCAGACAATATTTTCGTAACATTACGATAACGTTCTCCTAATCAAGATAGCGTAGTTTTGCAGGCGTTAAGCAAATTTACAAGGAAATATTAACCTCTAAAATAACTTTTTATCTGAAAACCTCTCTAACCAAATTGTATGATTACCTGACAAATAAGCATGTGATGTTCTGTCTTTCAAATACAATTTTTGTATTTGTTTTTAAAACCAACCTTCAATTTACACTCAATTAAAGCAAATTTATCTACAACATGAATCAAAAACTACCCTTATACAGGTTGTTTTGTTTACGCACAAAGCTGTCTGTTTTTTTACTATTGCTTACTTTTTTAGGGGTCAATGTAGGTTTTGCCAATGGCATTCCCAAAACCCTTGACATTACCGTAAAAGGCAAAGTAACTGATGCCGAAACAGGAAGTGGTCTTCCGGGCGTAAGTATCTCTGCCAAAGGTAGCACTAAGGGTGCTATTACAGATGTGAATGGCGATTATTCGATAGCTGTAACCGACAGCAAAACTGTGCTTGTGTTTAGCTACGTAGGTTATACTCCTCAAGAAATTACTGTTGGAGGCCAAACGCAAATCAATGTAAGTTTACAAGCTGATACCAAGACTCTTAGCGAAGTTGTAGTAGTAGGTTATGGTACAGTTAAGAAAACTGATGTAACCGGTGCCGTAAAATCAGTAAGAAGCGAGGATTTTAATAAAGGTATCATCAACTCACCTGAGCAGCTCCTACAAGGTAAAGTAGCAGGTGTAAACGTAACTTCAGCCAGTGGTGAGCCAGGTTCTGCTCAAAATATTTCAATCAGAGGTCCTGGTGGCGTACGTACAGGTAGTACACCTCTATTTGTAGTTGATGGATTAGCATTAGATAATTCAGGTACGGGTGGAGCGATGAACCCACTTACATTTTTGAACCCACAAGATATTGAAACAATTGATGTATTGAAAGATGCTTCAGCTACTGCCATCTATGGTGCTCGTGGAGCTAACGGCGTTGTTTTGATTACCACTAAAAAAGGTAAAGCAGGTACTTCATCAATGAACTATTCAGCTACTTTAGGTATTTCAGAAATTGCTCGTGCTTTACCTGTTTATACAGCAGACGAATACCGTAATGCTGTACCAAGCGTGGGTGGAGTTTTGGAAGACTTGAAAGGTAATACCGATTGGCAAAAAGAAATCACTCGCACCGCCTACACACAAAACCATAACCTTACTTTGGCTGGTGGTTCGAATAAACTTACTTATTATGCCTCATTTGGAGCTCAAAAGCAAGAAGGTATCTTGAAAAACAACGATTTAGACCGCTACACTGGTCGTATCAATGTAAATCAAAAATTCTGGGAAGACCGCCTAAGTGTTGACGTAAACCTTAATGCCACGTTTACTAAAAACATGCGTCCTCCAATCGGTAGTATGATTGGAAATGCTATTTCGGTAAATCCAACTTACCCAGCACTCGATGCCAACGGTAACCCTGCGGTTTATCCAAACTTAGTAAACCCACTTGTAAGTTTGAAACTGGAAAAAGACCTCACAAAAACAAATCGTTTGATTGGTAATATCTCGCCATCGCTCAAAATCACTAAAGACTTGACTTATCGCCTAAACTACGGTATCGACAATTCAAATTCTGTACGTGATTTAGTATCAATGCCAAACGCGGTTCCGCTTCAAGATGGTCGTTTAGAGACAATCTATATAACCAATAATAATAGTCTCATCGAAAATTATCTTACATATTCAAAACAATTCAATAATCATTCTTTCTCGGCATTGGCGGGTCATTCTTACCAAAGAATTTTCTTGCAAGGTCGTTCATCAAGTATCAATAAATTCCCAATTTCAGATATTGACCCTATTTATAACCCAGGGTTAGGACAAGAGCTTACGTTAGCAAATAACAAACCTTCAGGCTATGCCCTTAAAAACGAATTACAGTCGTTTTTCTCAAGATTAAACTATAGCTATAAAGACAAGTATTTGCTTACAGCTACTGTTCGTGCCGATGGTTCATCGAAATTTGGTAATAATAATAAATATGGTGTCTTCCCATCTTTTGCCGCAGGTTGGAGAATTTCAGAAGAAGCTTTCATGAAAGGCTTACCAGTTAGTAATTTGAAACTTCGTTTAGGCTGGGGACAAACAGGTAATCAAGAGATTCCATCGAAAATCACTCAGGCCTTGTTTACTTCTACAGTTTCAGCTTCTACAAGCTACCCGCTCGATAACACAGCTGTTTATCCAGCAGGAACAACTTATAGCCGTTTGGCTAATCCGAATATTCAGTGGGAAGTTTCTACTCAGACTAACGTTGGTCTCGATTTCGGTTTCTTAAATGGTGCTTTAACGGGTGCTGTTGACTATTTCAATAAAGTTTCAAGCGATATCCTTCTAGAAGTAATTCCTTCTGACCCAGTTCAACCAGCTGGTACTTTCTGGACGAATGTGAAGGACATGAATATTACCAACAAAGGTTTAGAAATCGAATTAGCTTATCGTCAGAAAACTGCGAGCGGAATCAGCTACGGAATCGGTGGAAATACTACTTTCATCAGAAATAAAGTAACCAATTCTCCATACTCAGTTATTCCATCTGGAAGTGCTTCTGGTTCTGGTCTTACATCAGCAACAATCAATGGTTATATCAACGGCGAACCAATTGGTACATTTTTCTTAAAAGATTTCACAGGATTTGATGATAAAGGTTTAAGTACCTACCGTGATGTTGATGGCGATGGCCTCGTAACTGACAAAGACCGTATTGCTGCAGGAAGTGCTTTACCAACTATGCAATACAACTTCTTTGGAAATATTGGCTACAAAGGTTTCGATTTAGTTGTAAACTTCAACGGTGTTCGTGGTAATAAAATCTATGATAACACCGCCAATGCCAATTTCTATAAACTTCGTTTGTCGAAAGGTATCAATACTACGCCAGAAGCTGTTCAATACACTAACGAATCGACTAATAATGCCGCTCCTGTATCAACACGTTTCTTGAAAGATGGTGCATTCTTACGCCTTAATAACTTGGCTTTAGGATATAGCTTTAATACAAAAGCTTTAGGAATTGACAAGTATATACCTACATTACGCCTTTCAGTTACAGGACAAAATCTTTTTGTGATAACCAAATACAATGGCTATGACCCAGAAGTAAATACAGACCGTACAATCAACGGTATTTCTTCTTATGGTATAGATTATTTGAGCTATCCGAAAGCAAAATCAATCATTTTTGGTCTAAATGTTTCATTCTAAAAAATTGCTCTTAGCATTTAGTTATTAGCTTTTAGTTTAAAACAAAATGAGTTTTAACAAAAACTAAAAGCCAAACATTAACAGCTAATAGCCTAAAAATACTCCAATGAGAAAGAAAATATATGCTTTATTAGCCCTGTGTAGCTTTGCTGTTCTAGAAGGCTGCACCGACCTCAAAGAAGAGGTTTTAGATGAAACCCTTTCTGCAGCTAAACTTACCGATAAGCAAGCAGCCGATGGTATCATTGCTCCAGTTTATGCACGTCTTCCAGATATTTTCTTGCATACCAACTATTTTGCTATCCAAGAAATCTCAACTGATGAAGCCATTTTACCTTATCGTGGTGGTACAGACTGGGGTGATAATGGTATTTACATTGCTATGCACCAACATACTTACCAAAGTACAGACCCAAATTTGCGTAATACTTGGAATTTCATTCTACAAGGTATGTCACGTGCTATTACAGCAATCAATACATTGCCTACTTTGAAAGATGCCAATGCTAAAGTTTATTTAGCCGAAGCTCGTGGAATGCGTGCGTATTATTCGATGCTTACACTCGATTTATTCGGATTAGTATTTGTGAAAGAAGATATTGGTGAAACCTCTAAAATCTTACGTGGAGAAGAGGCCTTCCAATATGTCAAAAATGAGTTTTTGGCAGTAGAACCAGACTTAGACGCAAACGTAGGTCCGGGACGTCTTTCCAAAGGTGCAGTTTGGGGCTTATTGGCTAGACTTTACCTAAACGCAGCGGTTTATCGTGATGTTTACGGAACAGCCAATTTTAAAGCTGATGAGATGGATAAAGTAATTGAGTATTGTGATAAAATCATCAACTCTGGCCAATATAAATTAGCTGCTGATTATTTCTCAATCTTCAATTCAGATAATCATACAAACCCCGAATTAATTTTTGCAGTTGACCAAAGAGCCGAATTGAACGGTCATAACCGTATGGCCTATTTCTCTCTTTCGGGAGACCAATTCCCATTACCTGCGTATCCAAATGCCAACGGAACTGATGGTCCAGCAATTACACCAGATTTCTATCGTACTTGGGTAGATCAATACTCACCAAAAGACCCTTCTGAAGTTGACCCTCGCTTCTACCGTCAGAATATTTCTATGTATTCAAATCCAGCAGATTCGTGCGTAACTGATGTAAATTTCAACATGAATCGTGGTATTTTAAGAGGCCAACAATATGGTTTAATTAGAAAAAATGGGGTGTTTTTAAAATGTCCAGATGGTAAATTTAAAGTTGGTAAACTTTTCAACGATACTCGTAACCGCCCTACCACACCTGTAAACTTTACCGAAAAAGTTGATTATTCAACTGCTGGAAGTGATTACAGCTCAGGATACCGTGTTTTGAAATATGAATTTAGTAGAAAATCAGTAAGTGGGCGTAATTTCGGAGATGCTGATATCGTAATCGTCCGTTTAGCTGATATTTACATGATGCGTGCAGAAGCAAAACTTCGTAAAAGCAACGACGCCGCAAGTGCCCTTGCCGATGTAAATATTGTTAGAGCAGCACGTACAAAGCCAGCCCCTGCACTCACTTCAATGTCTTTAGATATTTTATTTAAAGAGCGTGGTTTTGAATTTTACTGGGAAATGCTTCGCCGTACGGATATGATTCGCTTTGGTAAATACGAGGGAACTTGGACAGAAAAAACCAATGCAGATAAACTCAAACGTATCTTCCCGATTCCGCAAACAGCCATTGATGGGGCTTCTAACTTACCGGGTTATTTGAAACAAAATCAAGGATACTAAACCTTGTATCTCATTGATATTCAGTAGAGACGCTACGCAAAAGCGTCTCTACTTTTTTATAGAAACGATTTCAAACGTTTGCGTAAATTTTATTTAAAAAGTTATAAATTTTATTACTTTATTGCATGAGAATTGTTTGATAGTATAAGTACAGTTGCCTACTTACAAACAATTTCAACTCTTAGTGCATTCGATAATTCAAAATCATATCAGAAAATGAACTTTACAGAAAAAGAAATTTCACCTTTGGCAAGTATCGAGGAGTGGGAGGACGACTTACTCGTAAGATACCCTGAGCCTAAAAATGCAGAAACAAAGAAAACAAAAGAAGAATATCGTAATTACGTTGATTCTGAGCGTGTAAATACTGTTAGAGAGTTTTATCGCTTAAACCATACTTATCAAACCTACGATTTTGTAGTTGAGAAAGAAAAGGAATTTTTAAAGTTTGATAAAAGAGAAATGTCAATTTGGGAAGCAGTTGATTTCTTGAATACTTTAGTTGATGATTCTGACCCAGATACAAGCCTCGACCAATTTCAGCACTTACTTCAAACTTCTGAAGCAATCAGAGCTGATGGCCACCCAGATTGGTTTGTTTTGATGGGCTTTTTACATGATTTAGGTAAAGTACTTTGCTTATTCGGCGAGCCACAATGGGCTGTTGTGGGCGATACTTTCCCAGTAGGATGTAAACATTCAGATAAAATCGTTTACCCAGAGTTCTTTGATGCAAATCCAGACTCGAAAGATGAACGTTTTAATACGAAATATGGTATATACACACCAAATTGCGGTCTTGACAACGTAAAGATGTCTTGGGGGCATGATGAGTATTTATACCAAATCATGAAGAATTACTTACCAGAAGAAGCTCTTTATCCAATTCGTTATCACTCTTTCTACGCTCAACACCGTGAAGGAGCATACGACCACCTTTTATCGGCACATGACCAAAAGATGTTCCAATGGGTAGAGAAATTTAATCCTTACGACCTGTACTCAAAAGTACCAGTTCCACCAGATGCTGAAGCTCTTCGCCCATACTACGAAGACTTAGTTGCTAAGTATTTACCAAGCAAAATTAGATTCTAATCATAAATTAAGAACGGAAAAGGGAGGCCCATTAGCTTCCCTTTTTTATTATGATTCTGATTCGTGCATAACAAACGAAGCCCCTGAAAATCAGGGGCTTCGTTTGCTATTATCTCTTTATTAATATTCCCACAAATTATGCTCGAATTCCATCAATTCGTACTCTAATTGTTCTGATTTCAGCATACCTTCACGTGGAGATTTATAAATATCGTCTAAGAAATTATCCAATGCATTTGCTTTTTTAACAATTTTACCGTGAAATAAACGCAATTCAAAAGCATCAGCTAAATTTTTGTGTGCAGCTCCATTAGTAGCATTATACCAAATACACTTTGGATTACTACGGAAATAACGCTCAAGTTCTTTATACTTAAACACACAAACAGGACGGTCAAAACCTAAGGTTGTTTGGTCAGCTGGAATGATTAATTTCAATGTTTGAATATCGAAATACTGACGAGAACGTTGCTTATCAAAAATCCAATCTTCTTTTAATTCTAAGATAGATAATTGATTTGCAAAAATTTCTACACCAGCACCAGGATCTGCGGCAGCAGGTGCAGCCCCAGCAGTGGAAGGTTTAGCAGCACCACCGCTATCTCCTCCCCAACCATCATCACCGCCTGATGAGAACCCAGCAGCTTTTTCTTCTTCTGATAGACCACCACCTTCTGCTTTTATCAATAAACGCTCATTGAATTGCTCTAACGTCAGTCTTGTTGTTAATGAATCATTATCATAGGCTTCAATTAAACCAGCCTTTACTGCATCAATCAAATGTCTTGTAATTTCACTACCTTTCGAAAAAAGTGGTTGATTTTGCTTTTCTTTTAGGTCAATTCTACGCCATAGAGTTGTCTTAAACATGACATTTTCTTCATGTATAGGGCGTAGAGATAGAGGATTCAAATAATTATTTGACTTTTCTTGAGCTACTGCAAACTGGCTGATAATCAATGAGAGACCAAAAGCCATGCCTTGTAATTTCTTCATAATTCTGACAATGTTTTATTTTTAATTCAGTGGGATGTTGAAGATAACTTCACCCACATCAACTGACTCAATTTCACCTTTGAAATTCTTACGTTCTACACGCTTAACTACAATTACATAACGGTCGCCAGCTTGTGCTTGTTGTGCAAGGTTAGAAATATTTGCAGTTCCACTATATGTGCTATTTCCTACCCTTCTTGGACCACGAGCTAAGTTAACTTCAAACTCAGCAACTCTAAATTGTGCATCTTCTGGGTTGGTTGCTTTAAACGACTCATCTGCGATGGCATCAATAGTTAATGTTCTTAAACCTGATGCAGAAGCACCTTTTCTTTCATCGATTCCACGTACTTTTATGGTAGGTTTAGGAACACGACGAACAGGGAAAGGGAAAGTTTGTAAAGTAATTCCATTGTTTACTACGTCCATTGTTACTTTAGCTGAATTTGGAACAATAGTAATTTTTCCGTTTCCACCAGGAATAAACTCTGCACCACTACCACTAAATGTAGGACTGTAAAGAGCACCTAAGCCCGGAGAATAAGTAGCCAAACGGTTGGCACATTTAAAGTATAAAGCTGGCATTGTAGCCGTTTCGATTTGAACCGAAGGCTTCAAAACAGTATAAGTTTCTTCTTTTTCTACTGATTTCATTGAACCATCTGGAGCTGGATAAGAAACAGTTGCCTTATAAGAGCGTTTCAATTGACCATTCTTATCAAATTCACCACCTGAGGCAGTAATTTCATAAAGACCTTTACCATCTTTCACTGGCACAGCCGAACCATTGATGCTGATTCTTGGGGTAATTGATTTAGAATATGCTCCAATAGCTACTTCAGCTTTATATTTCTGACCAGCAACTACCGAACGAGAATCTGGAATAACAACGGCAAAAATTTCATCAAATTTGATTTCTTTGATACCTACTTGGCTTGCTAAATAGTCTAAAACATCGCCTTCTAAACGTCTTACTTCAGATTGTTTTTGGCTTAATGTTGCCAAAGCGGCGGGTACGGGTGTTTGAGCAAAGTATAGCTCAGCAAAATCTTTACTTTTAGTAATTGCATCGGTTTTTGCTAAAGCTGGGTCAAGCGAGGCATCAACAGCTATTTCTGGGAATTTAGTGTTTGGAGCAGCATATTTTTGTAAAGTAACGGCGAAATCATTTAATTTCTTTTTCAACTCATAACCTTTACCATTTTTCGCATCACCTACCATTAAGATAGCTACTTTTTCTTCTTCTGATGGATTCTTTACGCCACCAGTTTCAGCGTCAAGACCACCACCGGCATTAATGATTTCTTGTTTCAAACCACTAATATAGTTATCCATTTCAGAAGTAATTTTTCTTACTTCTAAAGCTTTTTGCAATACATCGGCGTACTGAACACCACCAGGCTTCTCTCTGATTTCTTTTTCAATTGCTTTTACTGATTTTTCGTTGTTGGTATTAGCTGCGTTGTTTGCTCTCTCCAAACTATTATTTAATAGTTGGAATTTTTGCAAGAGAGCATTACTTACTTGTAGTGCCAACATTGCCGTCAGAACGAGATACATCATGTTGATCATCTTCTGACGTGGTGATTCCTTTCCACCTGCCATATATTTGATATATTATACGGTTAGTAAATATTTTTTTTTGAGAATGAAGAATTAAAAATGTAGAATTCTGAAAATGGGTATTTTGAAAAAATAACTCATAATTCATAATTCATAACTTAATTAATTACCTTTCATGGCCGACAACATACTTCCGTAAACGTTGTTTAATGAAGTAAGGTTATTAGTCAATTTAGCCATTTCATTTTTGAACTGTTGAGCCTCTTTCGATGCTTCAGACATATCTTGCATGGCCGTAGAAAGGTTTCCGTAGAAAGCATTCATTGCTTTCAAGTGCTTATTAGTATCTTGTAATTCCAGTTCATAAACTGCATTCAAAGCACCCATATTTTGAGTGATTTTACTAAATTGTGAGCGATACTCTTGAGCATCTTTGGTTGCATCAGCCATGCTATTCATTGCTGTAACTGCTGTTCCATAAGCTGCATTCATAGCTGTTACTTGACCTGAAGCAGTCTTAATATTTTTAGCATAATCGCTTGTAGCAACTGTAGCATCAGTTAGGTCTGACATCTTAGCAACTTGGCTTGTTAAGCTTTGAATACCAGTTTTCAAACCATCAAAAACATCAGGAGTAATTTTAGCATTTGCCAACATATCATCCATTTTTGCAGTTAAACCCGCTCCTTGTGATGATGCTGCACTTCTTTTTGGAAGTTCGCCTTGAAAATCTTCAGCTAATTCTGGATAAACTTTTTCCCACTGATATTCTGTACTTGGGCGTAAAAACGACTGGAATGCATAAATTAAGAAGATAGCGGCCTCAGTACCCAAACCAATTGGAAGCATAAAATTGGCCCAGTCATAGTGCATAATTTTACCTAATGCACCTAAGATTACTACTGATGCTCCTGCTCCATAAAAAAACGGAATAACTTTGTCCCAAAATAAACTTGTACCGTTGTTATTTGCTGCCATGTGTTTAAAAAGTTAAGAATTAAGCTTTAATTTAAAGGGGAATTTATTTTTACGTTTGAATATTATTTCAATTAACAAAGAAATGCGAAGGTACAAGTGATGTATTCTTTATTAGAACGAATACCTCAAGTTGTCCCTTCGCAATTCTCTTTATTATTATTCTCTGCCTGGAACACTGCCCAGACGGTCCATTACACAACGAAAACCTATATAAGAGCGGCGTTCATTTCGAAATTCATAAGTTCGAGTACCAGTCTCAAGGAAATAAGCTACGTCTTTCCAAGAACCACCTTTGATAATTTTTCGAGGTTCATTCTCGTCATTATAAACTGGGTTTAAATCCCAAGTTACAGGCATATATGACTCCGCATAAGCATCCTGACACCATTCTGCTACGTTTCCTGCCATGTTAAATAGACCATAGTCATTAGGATTGAAAGCATTTGATGGAGCTGTATATGGATACCCATCTGCTCGGTAATTACCTCTATATGGTTTAAAGTTTGCTAGGAAACATCCTTTTCCATTGGCAACGTAAGGATTACCCCAAGGATACTTCGCACCTTCTTTTCCACCTCGTGCCGCCCACTCCCACTCTGCTTCTGAAGGCAATCTAAATCTAGGAGATTTGAATAGGTTTTTCTGTGCACGATTATCATTAAGGAGCTTTGTACGCCACTTACAGAAGTAAACTGCTGCATCCCAACTAACCCCTACAACTGGATAAGTATCAAATGCCGGTGATGAGTAGTAATACTCTGTCATTTGGTCGCCATTATGATAAGTAAAATCTTTACTCCACACCGCAGTATCAGGATAAAGTGTTGACATGATAAACTCTTCGCCTAAAACTGAAACTGAGTCAGTCATCATTGAATTAACGAATTGACGGTATTCATGATTGGTGATTTCAGTATCATCCATGTAAAATGGAACAATCGTAACACGTTTATTCATTGAAATTCTTGATGACATCACATCTTCATCAGCTTGCCCCATCATTAATGAACCCGAAGGAATCAAAACCATTCCATTGGGAGCTGTTTGTTTATAGCCTTTACGAGAAGTTGCCATAATTTCTCCATCACGGATACCATCCATTCCATTATCTTTTCCCCCAGTTTTGCCATTTTTAGCATTTTTACCGAAGAGACTTGAGAGACTTGGCTTTTTTCCTGACGAACCACATCCTTGCATAATAATGATTGGAGCAATCACTAATAGACTTTTCAAAAAGGTCTTTAACATTTTCTTGTTCATAGCTGAAAACAAGTTATTTATCTATTTTTTGGTACTGATAATTTCGACAATATAGAAACGTGACTATTCAAATCAATATTGCATTAGCCTACAAAGTTATGAAAAAAAATAAGTTTTTCCGACAACTATCAACTCATTAAGCAATTATTAAGCCAAAAAAGATATTTAAAATTTTCTCAATACCTATTCTTAGGTATTTCCTTTACTTTTACAAAAGTGCTTGAAACTTTTATGCTATTAATAATGAATAAAGCTGATAGCAATTTTACTCTTTATGAGTGTAAATCATAGTAAAACAACTTTACACAAAGTATTCTAAACTAATACCATTAATAGCGATATCTAGGCGTACGAACAATTGATTTCTTACCTGCCCTTAATGCAGCTAAAGAATAGCTTAAAAGTAACTCATGAGAGGTAGCACTCTTAGCATTTTTTCCACCAACAATTACATCAATAGCATAACCTACTCGTAAACTCCCATCCATGAGATTTGCCCCTATCAATGCCGACCCAGCATCGCCAGTTCGATAACTCGCTCCTAACCAATAACGGCCATCATATGTAGCAATTGCACCCGCCTCTGCCGAAAAGCTATTCAAATCAGACTTAATGATAAACATTGGGCTTACATCAACTGTATAAGATACTCCTATTAATACACTTCCTGTTAGATACGCACTACGTTTCAAAGTATTATTGGCAGCAGTGCCCAATCCAAACTTAGGTTCGTTGATATGATTCATTGAAAGCCCGAGTGTGTAAGATGGATTGTTTAGATAAAGACCCGCTCCTAAATCAACTGCTGATTGGCTTACTCTACCAGTGGCTAAAAGTGGGTCACCTTCATCGCGAGCACGCAAACGGCTATAATCAATTCCTCTATTAAAGAAACCACCACTTACACCAATACCTAGCTGGCTTCCCCCGATTGGCATTTGATAGGCATAAGATAGCTTAAAATCACGTTGGGTACTTGCTCCAATTTTGTCATTAACAAAAGTAAGTCCTACCCCACTTTTAATCATCTTTAAAGGTACATTTGCCGATATTACTTGAGAGACAGGGGCTCCACCATCATCGAAGGTACTTTGATAACCCAAATACTGAGTACGATAAATTGCCTGAAAACGAGTAACATTTTCAGAGCCAGCAGTTGCAGGATTTAAAAACAACTGATTATATATATAATGCGTAAACTGAGCGTCTTGTTGAGCATTGGCTCCAAACGACACTACTAACAAAATAATATAATAAATTTTTCTCATATATGGGCTAAATAGTCGTTTACAGAAAACAATAATCAATAGACGAACTACGAAGTAGTTTATTCGGTAAAGCCTTTAGGATTGACTGATGTTTTCTATTCTATTGGCAATTTAATTAATAATTTGAATTCATAATACCATAACGAAAAAAAATAGGCTAAACTTGTGGTTTAGCCTATTAACTTATTTTTATTAAATGTTGTTTGCTTTTTTTATGTAAAGTTCTAGAGCTCCTGTCATTGAAGGAGCATTTGGCAATGGAGCTTCAATATCAAGAATAAAACCAGCTTCACGAATAGCCTTGGCTGTTGTTGGACCAAAAGCTGCTAAACGCGTATTGTTTTGCTTCCAGTCTGGGAAGTTATGATTCAACGATGTAATTCCCGAAGGGCTATAGAAACAAATGATATCGTAGAATACCTCTGTTAAATCTGATAAATCTGAAGGCACTGTTTCGTACATAACTGCTTCAGTTAAGTGCAAATCATTACGATTCATCAAATTTGGGATATCATTGCTACGAATATTTGAGCAAGGGAATAAAAACTTTTCGCTTTTATGCTTCAAAATTAGAGCCTCTAAATCAGCGGCTGTTTTCTGACCTACAAATATTTTACGTTTTCTAATAACAATGTATTTTTGTAGATAATTGGCCGTTTGTTCAGAAATACAAAAATACTTCATATCAATTGGTATCTCGATACGCAATTCTTTGGCAATACGGAAGAAATTATCGACAGCATTTCTACTAGTAAAAATTACAGCAGTGTGTGCTAAAATATCAATCTTTTGTCGACGAAAATCACGGTGGTCTAGGCCTCTTATTTCTATGAAAGAGCGAAAATCCACTTTTAAATTAAACTTTTTGGCTAACTCAAAATACGGAGACTTGTCATCTGTTGGTCTCGGTTGGGTAACCAATATACTCTCCACTTTACGGAGACGGTCTTGAGCTATTTTCTCTGTTACTGCACTCATCCAAATTGCGGGTTTTCAAGTACAAAATTTTATTTGGTTTTTATCTTTAATGATGCTTCAAAAAAGAGAGCATCACGTGGCAAACCTAATGCCAAGAATAACGGGCAATATTTCTACGATACAAAGGTAAGAAATTAAATATAGACTTTGTATAGGAATACTACGAATTATGGTAAAATATAGAATAAAAAATCTGATTACATAAAATGCTACTACTGGTGGGAAAAGATATACTTGCCAGTCGAAATTGTGTGGGAGATAGTTCATAAAGAGCACTAATAGAACTATAACCAACGATGAATAGAATAAACTTGATGCTTGGATAATCTTGAAATAATGCAAATCAACAACTTTTTCAAGATTAAAAAGTTGCCCGATTAAGCCAATGAAAAAGTATTTAACAACTAAACCTACAAATACAATCAAGCAAATACGTAAATAATTTGAAAGTAAAATTCCGAGGGTATCACCTTCTTGCAAAATAGCTCTCGCACCAAATACCTGTACCCCTTTACTTTGTAAGAGCATATAGAATAAACCTATAATCAAACTCAGAAGTATGATAAATAATACATTCGTTCGGTTAAGTGGTTTATTTATTAAAAAGGATTGCTCACGAACTAATGTATTGAAAAGGTCTTTGGGGTTAAAATACCTTTGAAAAGCTCTGATATAGGAATTTGATAAATAGGAAAATACAATTAAAATAAAAACTGATGTAAGAATGATATAATTACGGTAGGGAGCTGGCGTACGAGGCTTGGCTGTAATACCCGATTCGGCTAAAACAATAGGCTTTTGATTAAGCGAACGTTTATATCCTAATAAAAGCTTTTTATCTTCTATATTATTCGAGCCATAGAGGGTTACGTAAATGGTAGGTTGCTCATATACTCTATAAAGACTATCTACGCTCAAAACAATCCATTTACCAACTGGAATTTTCTGACGCAACGAACCATTGATAAACAAGAAATTATCATCCTTTTGAGAATATACTAAAAGATTATAGCCTCTATTATTTTGAATATCGCAAAATACAGTATGTGAAGGATATCCGATGTGTTGCTCAGAAATATAAGGGATGTATGCCTTCATGCGGTCGTTATACACTTGCCAATCATCATGAAAATCATGCACCAAAAAGTATTGGTCATTAGGCCCAACCGTTGTAGCAAAGGTATTAGATGCAACAAATAGCAAAAGTATGTAAAGTAGCTTTTTCAAAGGCCTGTTTTTAAAATTTTTCGCAAAATTAAACAAAAAAGGTCAGACTTGGTGAGTCTGACCTTTTGTTTTTTATTTGTAGGTATCAGAATTCAAAGATTTTAGCTTGTTTTAGCGGCTTCTTAGTATCTGCTATTTCCCTTCAGATTTATGCTTTTCCGAGTGCTTTCAACATCGTAACACCGATTTCTGCTGGAGATGCTACCACGTGGATTCCACATTCTGCCATGATTTTCATCTTAGCAGCAGCCGTATCATCAGCACCGCCAATGATTGCTCCTGCATGACCCATACGACGACCTTTTGGAGCTGTTTGACCAGCGATAAAACCAACTACTGGTTTTGTACCGTTTTCTTTAATCCAACGAGCTGCTTCGGCTTCCATTCCACCACCAATTTCACCAATCATTACGATACCCTCTGTTTCTGGGTCGTTCATCAAAAGTTCAACCGCCTCTTTAGTAGTTGTTCCGATAATCGGGTCACCACCGATACCGATAGCTGTTGTTTGGCCAAGACCTACTTTAGATAACTGGTCAACGGCTTCGTATGTTAAAGTACCTGATTTTGATACAACACCGATTGTTCCTTTTTTGAAGATAAAGCCTGGCATGATACCTACTTTACATTCTTCTGCCGTAATAACACCTGGGCAGTTAGGGCCAATCAAACGTGCGTTTTTACCTTGAAGATATGACTTTGCAGTAACCATATCTTTTGTTGGAATACCTTCAGTAATACAAACGATTACTTTGATACCTGCATCAGCTGCTTCCATGATGGCATCAGCTGCAAATGCTGGCGGCACGAAAATAATTGAGACATCGGCTCCTGTATCAGCAACTGCTTGCTCAACAGTATTGAAAACAGGGCGGTCAAGGTGCAATTGTCCACCTTTTCCTGGTGTTACACCACCAACGACATTTGTGCCGTATTCAATCATCTGACTCGCATGAAAAGTACCTTCCGAGCCAGTAAAACCTTGTACGATTACCTTAGAGTTTTTATTTACAAGAACGCTCATTATTTTCGTATTTTTTGAATTTTACGTAAAAGTAGTTTGAAATGAGAAAAGTACAAAATGAATTTAAGAATTACGAATTATGAATTGCAAATCTAATATCTAAATCACTGATAATCAATATCTTAATTTTTAATTAATTTTTGCTAAAATTTTATAGTTCTTTGAAAACTTTAACGTATTTTCAATAATTATTCAAATTTATACCACTTTTGCTCAAAATTTTATTAGTCGATTTTCTGCTCAGAAAAAACGAAAAAATCCCCAAACCTAAGAAAAGCTTGAGGATTTTGTTTATTTAAGAATTGAGCTTATGCCTCAACTTGTTTTTTTCGAAACCATTTATCTCGCACACGCTCATTGATGTAGTACAAACAAGGTACAATCACTAATGTAAGTACTGTCGAGAAACTAAGTCCAAAAATGATTGTCCAAGCCAAGATTCCCCAGAAAACAGCACTATCTCCGCCAATTACCACGTGTGGGTCAAGGTGCGTAAACATCGTTACGAAATCCATACTTATACCTAAAGCCAAAGGAACGAGACCCAAAATGGCAGCCGAAGCTGTAAGTAACACTGGGGTTAGGCGTACGCCCCCTGCTTCCACGATAGCATCTTTCAAAGCGTAGCCCCTACTACGTAATTCGTCGGTAAACTCAATAAGCAAAATACCGTTTTTCACCACAATACCTGCCAATGCAATAATACCTACACCCGACATAATTACGGAGAATGTCATGCCAAAAGCCATGAATCCTAAGAATACCCCAATGAATGATAATAGAATTGTTACGAAAATGATAAATGGTTTTACTACCGAGTTGAACTGCGTTGCAAGAATCAAATAAATCAATAAAACTGCCGCTCCTAACGCTCCTAACAAAAACATCATTGATTCCATCTGCTCTTCTTGCTCACCACCCATTTTTACTGTGTATCCACTCGGAACTTCCATCTCGTTGATTACTTTACTTTGAATCTCGGCCACAATTTCGTTGGCATTATAACCATTCAATACTTCTGAGCCTAAAGTAATAATACGTTGTTGATTCTTGCGATTAATCTGGCTAAATGTAGTCGAATAACTAATATTTGCTACCGAATTAAGCGGAACCTGACGCAACATTCCACCCATGTTCATATCGCGGTAAGTGATATTCATACTCAAAAGTTTTTCAACTTGATTACGG
Source organism: Emticicia sp. MM (assembly GCF_001649495.1). Lineage (NCBI taxonomy): Bacteria > Pseudomonadati > Bacteroidota > Cytophagia > Cytophagales > Leadbetterellaceae > Emticicia > Emticicia sp. MM. Next base: position 18,327 of record NZ_LXHX01000075.1, read on the forward strand.
TCATCCGCTTTCAAACGCAACTGAATTGGGTATTCTTCTTTATCATCTCTAAATTTCGAGATTTCTGCACCAAACAAGGCTGTACGAATCGCCAAGGCAATCTGCGAAGTACTGATACCTTCTCTTTGGGCTTTAACTTTATCTACATCAACAATAATTTCTGGCTTATTAGTAATCAAATCTGACTTCAATTCTTCGATACCTTGAATACCAGCGGCAGTAATACGTTTGCGTACTTCTTTTTCAATACTGATGAGTTTATTGAAATCATCTCCAGCAATCTCTACCGAAATTGGCTTACCCGTTGGAGGGCCGTTGTTTTCTCTTTGTACTGAAATTTCACTACCCGGAATTCCTTGAATCTCCTTACGCATTTCTTCTAAAAGTTTGGCAGAAGAAATATCTCCACGTAACTCTTTCTTCACGAAAGCTACGGTTACTTTCGATTTCTGAGGCGTAGCAGAGCGGTCTGGATTGAATGGGTCACCTGCATTTTTACCTACATTCGAAATCACTGAGTTAATAGCTCCCTCTGCTTTATTGCGTTTGATTACGCCAAAAACTTTGGTTTCAATTACCTTCGTCACTGAGTCAGTTACACGAGCATCCGTTCCTACCGGCATTACATTATAAACATAAATATAATCTGGTTCTCCGCTTGGGAAGAAGATTACTTTTGGCTTCACTATTCCCAATAACACGAATGTCATAATCAATAAACCAAACATACTTAATACGGCAAATACTGGTCGGTAGCCTATAATTACCCAAGAAATGAGGTTACGATAAGCCTGTTTGAAGCGTGGTAATGCTCCATTCTGGAATGGAAGAATAACCTTTGGTGTTAATACAAAGTGATTAAAGGCATAAAGAAGAGCAATTAACACAATGAAATTTCCGATACCAACATTCATCAAATAACCCGGAACAGCAATAATTGCCATGATAATCAGTGGACGTTGAATGGCACGGAAACTGGTATCAGCGTGGTCTTCTTCTTCGTGGCGTTTCATGAATGAAATAGCAAAAACTGGATTCATCACATAAGCTACAATCAAAGAAGCTAATAAGGTATAAATCAAGGTAATAGGTAAAAATTTCATGAATTCACCCACAATACCTGGCCAGAACAAAAGCGGGAAGAAAGGAGCAATGGTTGTAAGTGTACCCGATAATACTGGCAAAAATACTTCTGAGGCTGCTAACGCAACTGCTTCCTTAATTGTTAGATTCTTGAATTTATTGAATAAACGGTGAGCATTTTCGATTACCACTATGGCATCATCAACCACAATACCCAAACCTAACAAAAACGCAAACAATACAATGGTATTCAGTGAAAACCCTGAGAACCAAAGCGGAATAAAGGCAATCAAAGCAGAGAGCGGTACTGAAAGTCCAACAAAGATGGCGTCACGAACACCCATAAAGAACATCAATACAATTACCACGAAAATAAAGCCCAAAACAACCGTATTTACTAGGTCGTTGATTTCGCTTTTTACACGCTCCGAAGTATCAGCCGTAATTTTTGCTTGTAAGCCTGGAGGGAAACGGTCTTCACGGTACTTTTCTAACAACTTTTCAATACGCTCCGACACCGCAATTACGTTAGCACCTGCACGCTTAACAACGTTGAGTGTTACAACTGATTTACCATCTAAACGAGCAAAATCTTGTTGTTCTTCGTGGCTATCTCTTACATCAGCTACATCACCCAAACGAACAGTTGCACCTGTAGAAGTACGTACTTGAATATTTTGAATCTGGTCAACTGTCTTGAATTCACCTTTCACACGAATGGTTCGGCGAACATTATCGACATTCAATTCACCACCCGAAATATTGATATTTTCGCCCTGTACTGCACTTTGTACGTCATAGAAAGTCAAACCAGTCGATTGCATTTTGTACAAATCAAGGTTAATTTGAATTTCACGCTTTAAAGTACCGACAATGTCAACCTTCGTAATTTCTGGATATGATTCAATTTCATCTTGAAGCTCTTCAGCATAATCTTTCAGTTTTTCGAGCGAAAAATTACCAACTAAATTGATATTCATTATCGGAAACTCCGAAAAGTTCACATCTTGAGCCGTTGGACCACTATCGAGTTTTTGTGGTAAATCACGCTTCGATTTATCAACTGCATCACGCACACGTTGAAGTGCGACTTCTACTTTTACATCAGGATTAAATTCAATCAAAATTACTGATACGTCTTGTAAAGCATTTGATTTAATGCGTTTTACGCCCGTAATTGTTTTTAGCTGTTTTTCAATTGGCTTATTAATTACGTTTTCGATATCAGCTGGTGTAGTACCAAAATAAATGGTTTGTACATAAATTTGTGGCACTTTAATATCAGGAAACTGCTCTTTTGGTAGGTTGAAGTAAATACCTAAACCTGCCAAGAAAATCATTATCGTAAAGATATATACCGTCGTTTGGTTGTTTCCTAACCAACGAACGAGGTTATATATTGACCCACTTCCGTGAGGCAAATCTTGGTCTTGTAAATTTTCTTTTTCCATAATCCAAATGCCTCGCTTAAATCCAAATTCTTGAAGAAAAGGAATTTAAAAGGAGGACTTGTTAAAGGTCTTTTTGTGAGAAAAAGTTTAAATATTTTTTAAGTTCCTCCCTATTTGAGAGGGCTTTTGTTGAGTCTTTTAGTAATTAACCGCCTGACCATCTACTAAATCTTGGTAACCTTGCGTAATAAGCATATCACCAGCTTGTAAACCAGAAATTATTTCGATATCACCATTATAAGTAAGACCCGTCGTAACCTTACGGCTGCGTGCTACTTTTTTTGCACCTTCTGTTACGGCTACATAAACTACATCCCCTAATTCGGTTTGTTGGATAAGGTTACGATTAATAATAATTGAATTTCCTTTAGCTTGGTCGTTGATATTCAAAACGGCCAACATATTTGGCTTTAATTGTGGAGCAATTTTTGGAATCGTTGCCTCTACAGTAAACGTACGAGAAGCTTGATTTACTGTTTGGCTCACAAAGGTCAATCTTGCAGAAGTTTCTTTTCCTAAATCTGGGAATTTGATATTTACCACATCGCCTTGTTTGATAGTACTTGCGTAGGTATCTGCTACTTGTGCAACTACTTTTAGGTTATCTGAATTAACAATACGAACTATTCCTAAACCCGGAGCTGCCATTTCGCCAGCTTTCATACGTACTTCATCAACAAAACCACTCAATGGTGCGATTACCTTTGTCATGGCTGTTTGTGTTTGTAGCGTAGCCAAACGTTTTTCAAGAGCATCAACATTTGCTTTTGCCTGAATGTATTGAACTTCTGTACCGATTTTTTGATCCCAAAGAGCTTTTTGTTTTTCGTAGAAAACTTTTGCTGTACCTAATTGTACATCAATTTCTTGAATAGATTGCTTCAAAACTGAATTATCAATAGTAGCAATTACTTGTCCTTGTTTTACGAAATCACCTTCCTTTACATACAAGTTTGTAATGGCTCCACCCATTTGTGGCGAAACAAAGATATTATTCTTAGCATCAATGCGGCCTTGAATTTCAACAAAGTGATTGAAAGTTTGCGTAGTAATTGGCGAAACCGTTACGGCAATTACTTTCTCTACTTCTTTTGCTGGTGCAAGTATATTCAACTCGCTTTTTAATTGCTTGATGCTCTCAGAAATTTTCTTTTCTTCTGCTTCAAGTTTAGCTAATTCTGCTCTTTTTTCTGCAACTTTATCTCCACCACCTTTTGAGCAAGCGGCTAAAATAACAACTGTTGATAGAATATATAATGTATTTTTCATATAATGATTCAATGAATAATTGTAATTGATTAATCTCTTTAACCTTATAATCTCCCAATATCGGAAGGCTGGTGTTGGGCTTATTCTGCCAATAGTTTACCCATTGCTTTATCTAAATCTACTTTAGCAATTAATAAATCATAGAGTGCAGCGAAGTAATTTGTTTGAGCTTCTTTTAAAGAAGATTCTGCATTTACTACTTCAATATTTGTACCAGCACCAGCTTGATATTTAATCTTCGAAACCCTTACTACTTCTTGAGCTAAATCGAGGTTAGCTTTTTGAGTTTTTAGTGTTTCTAAACCATTTTTTAAACTAATAATTCCTTGTGTTGCTTGTAATTCAAATGATTCACGTAAAAACAATGCACTTTGGTCAATTCTTGTAAGGTTGATGTTTTGTTGTTGAATCTGAAGCTTACGAAGTCCACTGTCGTAAATCGGAATTTGTACACCAAGTGTTAGAGCCGATGAGCCAAACCAACGCTCAAATGGGTTGAAACGCGGGTTACTGTGCCCTGCTCCAAGTGAACCACTAAAGAATACTTTTGGTAATGCCCCTTTCTGAATACGTTCAATATCAAGCGTTGTAAGTTTTTTCTGAGTCATTAAAGTGGCATATTCAACTCTGTTAGCGTAATCTACTCCTTGATATTCTGGCAATTGAAGCTGATTGATGTCTGTTTCAGAAAGTTTGTCTTTCAAAGTAAGTGATTCTTGCTGTTTCATTCCCATCTGAAACTTCAAGAGTGCATAACTTAATTGAATCAAATTTTCAACTTTTTGGGTTTCAGTAACTAAATTATTACGTTGAACCTGTAAGCGGTCTACATCTAATTTTTCTACAAAACCTTTTTCATTCATAATTTTCAGCTCACGTAACATCGTGTCTAATCGACTGATGTTAAGCCCCAACAACTTGCTTCTTTCTTCTGCCACTAAAACCGAATAATAAGCCTTCATTACGTTTTCAACAACGCCCACCTTTGAAGTTGCAACCGTGCGTTGTGCCAGTTCTCTGTAAACAGGTGCGGCTTTTAAACCAACTAACCACGTGGCATCAAATATTAATTGATTCAGTCCAATTCCAGCCTGACCACCCCATGGCACACCAAACTTAAATTTCACTACTTCACCTTCTGCAGCCTGTGGATTAAAGTTTTTTGCTGCAACCAACTGAGTAGGTACAATTACGTTTGAAGTATATTGAAATTGTCCATTGATTTGTGGCATACCAGCCGCTTTGACTTGCTTAATGGTATTTTCGGCTGAATAAATTTCCAGCTCAGCATTTTTTACATTGATGTGGTTTTTTAAAGCATATTGTACTGCTTCCTTGAGCGTAAACGACTGCTGACTATAAGCATTCGTAACCACCAGAATCAAGAAAAGCAAGCTCAATGCCCTCTTTAAGTGTTTTATTTTCATAATTCTGTATTTGTTTTTAATAGTAAGACTTATTTTGGAGATTGATAATTATTTAAAAAATATTATGTATTTATAATTGAGTTGTGCTAATGTATTTTTCATAAACTTCAAGCCCTTTAAGTGTAATAATTCCTCTAAGAAAATGGTCGATAAAGGTTTTGTGAATATCGTATTGACTGAATTTATCTTTTGGAAAAACACTTTGTTCAAAGGCAAAATCAATTTCTTCCATGCGTAACCTCGCTAAAATCTCGACATTAACTTCTGGACGATAAAGCCCTTGTTTAATTCCCTCTTTTAAGTTTTCCTTGATTATATCTAAATAGATTGTTTTTTTATGCTCTTGAAAAAGTGCCCAAACTTTGGGGTAATACTTTTTTAAATCATAGATAATCACAGGATTAAAGTTGGCAATATTTGCTTTGAGCATTTCTATTTCACGAACAACCTCATGAATCGGGTTCTCAGATTCTTTGTGAATCACTTCGCTCATTTCTTGTTCACAAGTCATTCTCACAACTGCCACTTCTTCTACAATGCTATCTTTATCGGCAAAGTGCATATAGATTGTCTTCTTCGAAATTCCGAGTTCAGAAGCAATCTCGTCCATCGTTACACTGCGAATTCCAAACTTTAGAAAAAGCTCTTCAGCAGCTTTCAATATACGTTCTCTTACTTCCATTATTTACCTTTAAAACTGGCTAAGTTTCATTTGACCTTTATGTTTGTACTAATCAAGAAACTTGGGAAACTTTCAAAAGGTTCAAAGTTTTTATAATTTTTTTTATAGAGCTACTATAAACATACAAAATTGAAAAAACTGATGTAAATCATGAAAACAAAGATGATGAAGCTATAAAATAAGCGTATAAAACCTTATTTTATGAGGATGAACATATTTTCAATCTATTCTTTCTCGAAATATACATATAACTAATTGATAATAAAATTGTATTTTTCTAATTTAAACTTACATTAAGAAAATGTTGTAGTCTATTTTTACTGAAAATTTATAGATAAATCGTATTTTTGTAAACCTATCTATTTTATCTGCCCTGCTGTAAATATGATTGAATTCAAAAAGCATTTACCAAACTAGCCCACATACCTAATTAATTACATAAGTATCCAGCTATAAACTAAACACTTACTGTAAAAACCTAAAATTTTAAGCCTAAATGAGTTTCTACAAAAATCTTGTATTTCCGTACCTAACTAAATACGACGCAGAGAAAATCCATTATACAGTAATGAATACGCTCAAATTTGCCTGCTCTATTCCATTCATGCCAGCAATTTTGAGGCTTATTTTTGAGAAAAAAGATGCTCGTTTAGAAAGAAAAGTTTTTGGTCTTCGCTTTAAAAATCCAGTAGGTTTAGCTGCGGGCTTTGATAAAAATGGTATTTGGACCGACGAGCTATCTAATCTTGGTTTTGGATTTATCGAAATCGGTACTGTTACACCAAAACCACAATCAGGTAATGATAAACCTCGACTCTTCAGACTAAAACCTGACCGTGCACTGATAAACCGCATGGGCTTTAATAACGAGGGTTCAATGGCTGCAGCAAATAATCTTCGTAAACGTAAAACAAAGGTTATCGTAGGTGGAAACATTGGAAAAAACAAAGTGACTGAAAACGATGAAGCTATATACGATTACCTCAAGGCTTTCAATGACCTCTATCCTTACGTAGATTACTTTGTGGTGAATGTGAGTTCTCCAAACACGCCTGGTTTAAGAGATTTACAAGAAAAAGAACCGTTGAAATATATTTTGAAGGTTTTGGAAAGAGATAATGGAAGAAAATCAAAACCTAAGCCTATCCTTCTGAAAATTGCACCTGATTTGACTAACGAGCAACTTGATGATGTGATTGAAATTGTAAAAGAAACTCGTACAGCAGGTGTCATTGCAACCAATACAACCATTAGTAGAGAAGGTTTGGTATCTGACAAGGAAACTGTTACTGAAATTGGAGCGGGTGGTTTAAGTGGTAAACCTCTCACTGACCGTTCGACCGAAGTTATTAGGTATTTATCAGAAAAATCGAACAAAGCGTTTCCTATTATTGGCGTTGGAGGAATTTATTCCGCACAAGATGCAATTGATAAACTGAATGCAGGAGCCTCACTCGTTCAAGTCTATTCTGGCTTTATCTATGAAGGCCCAAGCATTGTAAAAGAAATTTGTAATGGAATTTTGAAAGAAATACCCAAAAAATAAATAATTGACTATCAATGCCTTAGCATTAAAAAAGTGTTGTTCTTTTTGAGAACAACACTTTTTTTTTATTTTTTGAAACCTTTTCATATTCTCTTTTGTATTATATGTATATACATACAATGTAAATACATAATTAAAAAATATTCTAGAAATTTAAACATTTTAAAACTATGGCTACTTGGATTATTGACCCAACTCACTCTGAAGTTAATTTCAAAGTAAAACACTTAATGATTTCTACTGTTACTGGTACATTCGGAACTTACGAAGGTTCGATTGAAACAGCTAATGACACTGATTTCGCAGGTGCAAAAGTTAGCTTCTCGGCAGATATTGATAGCATTTCTACTAATCAAGAACAAAGAGATGGACACTTGAAATCGGCTGATTTCTTTGATGCAGCAAGCTTCCCAAAATTAACTTTTGCAGCAACATCAATGGAAAAAGTTGATGATGAAACTTATCATGTAACTGGTGACTTGACAATTAAAGGAACTACAAAACCTGTAACTTTGAAAGCAGAGTTTGGTGGTATTATGGGCGATTTTTACGGAAATACAAAGGCTGGTTTTGAAATTGCAGGAAAAATCAACCGTCAAGATTTCGGACTTACTTGGGGTGCAGTAACAGAAGCAGGTGGCGTAGTGGTAAGTGATGAAGTAAAATTAGCTTTCAATATTCAATTAGTGAAGCAGGCTTAATTTTTTGGTTTAAGGTGAAACGCAGAAGGCTCTTTCTTAAAAGAGCCTTCATTTTTTATAAACTACTAGTCTTGCCACCATCTACAGGAATACTTACCCCATTGACAGATGCGGCTGCAGGAGAACACAAAAAGGCGATAACTGCGGCTGTTTCTTGGGGAGCTGTAAACCTTCCAATCGGAATTTCTTTAATTAGCTCTTGCTCTACTTCACTAACACTCTTTTGCGTAGCTGAAGCTCGCATTTCGTTTACTTTCTGCAAGCGTGCCGTTGTTGTATAGCCCGGAAGCACATTATTAGTTGTAATACCAAATTTTCCAAGCTCATTTGCCATTGATTTAGCCCAATTACCTATTGCCCCACGAATGGTATTCGATACCCCCAAACCAACAATTGGCTGCTTCATACCTACGGATGTAATGTTGATGATGCGTCCAAACCCATCTTTTTTCATACTCGGAACAAGTGCTTGTGTAAGTATTTGGGCAGCAATAACATGCTCATTAAAAGTTTGTAGAAATAAGTCGGGAGAAGCTTCAATCACAGGGCCTCCGACTGGGCCGCCTGTATTATTCACCAAAATATGAGCCTCAGGATATTTTGTCAAATGACGTTCAATTCGAGATTTTATTTGGTTAGTTTTTGAAAAATCAATCAGTAAATAGCGATGTTTTTGACCTTTTTTGCGTGGAAGTTCGTCTAATACTGCTTTTAATTTTTCTTCATTTCGAGCCACTAATGTAATATTTGCCCCTAAAAGTGCTAATTCGACGGCGGCGGCTTTACCAATGCCTTGTGTGCTGCCACATACGAAGGCAGTTTTTCCTGATAAATCTAGATTCATAGCTGTTGTTTGTTTACTGCAAAGTTACAGTTTTATTAATTTTTATCTAAATCATTCAAAAAATCATTTGGTACTATGCAGCTAAGTGTCGAATTTTGCAATAAAAAAGCTTTTCGAATGTACTTATCTATTGTTTCACCTGTTTATAGAGCTCAAGAAATTGTTGATAAATTAGTTGAAGAAATTCATCAAGCCGTCAGGCCAATAACCGATTCTTACGAAATTATTTTGGTAGAAGATGGTAGTCCTGATAAATCTTGGGAAGCCATCGAACGTGTATGTAGCAATGATACTTATGTGAAAGGTGTAAAACTAAGTAGAAACTTTGGTCAACATGCTGCCATCAATGCGGGATTAAGCATTTCAAAAGGAGAATGGATAGTTGTGATGGACTGTGACCTTCAAGATAGGCCAGATGAGATTCCGCATTTATTGAATAAAGCGAAAGAAGGATATGAGCTTGTTTTTGCTCAACGACAAATTCGACAGGATGGATTTTTCAAGAAACTTTCTTCTAAGTTATTTTATAAAATTTTTAGCTACTTAACCGATACCATACAAGATAGTAGCGTGGCAAACTTTGGCATTTATCACCGAAAAGTGATAGATGCAGTAGTTAGTTTGGGCGACCGAATTAGGTTTTTTCCTACCATGACCCAATGGGTGGGATTTCGTAAGGCTTACTTGCCCGTCAAACACGATGAACGTGCATCGGGAAAATCATCGTATTCATGGGCAAAACTCATTGAATTGGCTTTCAATAATATCATTTCCTTCTCTGATAAACCACTCCGCCTCACAGTTAGGCTTGGTTTAATGATGTCGCTTGTGGCAATTCTTTTAGGAATCGGCTACCTATACCTATACTTTAGCAATCAAATCAAACAATTGGGTTTTGCCAGTATTATTATTTCCATTACATTTTTTTCGGGGCTTATTATATTCATTTTGGGTATTATTGGTATTTATTTAGGTAAAACTTTCGAGCAAGTCAAAGGGAGACCCGTGCATATTATCGACCAAAAATTAAATTTTTAATGATACACTTAACTTGGGATAGTGCATTCTTTCATAAAAAAATCGCTCGAATTGATGCTAGTAAAGATTTAGAAATACTATCTTCTCAGCTCGAACAAGCGTTTCTTGAACAATATGATTTGATTTATGTTTTTGCCGAAAAAGAAACCCTATTACCGCAAGATATTCTTGAGCAATTCAATGGAAAACTTGTAGATAGAAAAATTACCTATACCGCTTCGATAGATTTATTAAAAACCAAAGCTCTAGTTGAAACCAAAGAATTTAATGAAATTGAAGGGCATTTGTTGTATGAACTAGCTTATCTCAGTGGTAATCATTCAAGATTTATGTTAGATACAAGTTTGGGAATAGAAAATTTTAAGCGACTTTATCGAGAATGGATTGATAAATCTGTCAGCCACCAAATTGCTCAGAAAATATATATTTATGAAAACAACGGGCAAATTGGAGGTATGGTAACGCTTAGTATCAAGGATACACAGGCGAATATTGGTCTGGTTGCCGTTGATGAAACTTTACAAGGGCAGGGTGTTGGCATTTCTCTGATTCATGCCTGTGCAGAATATTGCAAGAAAAATAATATTCAAACACTCGATGTACCTACACAGCTTGATAATAGACAAGCCTGTAAATTTTACGAAAAATGTGGTTTTGTTGAGAAGCAAATTCAAAATATTTATCATTTTTGGGCATAAAAAAAGCCTTTCTTTTCAGAAAGGCTCTCCTTAATATTCTTTGTTGATTATTGCAATTTTTCAACTTGCATATACCCCAATTCAACTGGAGTACTACGTCCGAAGATTTTAACGCTCACGCTCAATTTCTTCTTATCTTCGTTCACTTCCTCAACATTACCATCGAAACCACTGAATGGGCCATCGATTACCTTCACATTTTCGCCTTTTACGAATGTAAGTGTTGGAGAAATATTATCACCGATAATAACCTCTTCTTGCACACCCAAAATACGATTTATTTCAGATTGACGTAAAGGCTCAGGAGTCATGGAAGTACCATTATTACGACCCAAGAAACCAATTACACCTGGCATTGTCTTGATTAAGTGAAGCACTTCACCATTGTTTAGGTCGGCATTAACAAGAATGTATCCTGGAAAATAACTTTTTTCACGAACACGTTTCTTACCATTACGAACCTCTGTGATTTTTTCAGTTGGAATTAAGATTGACGGAATTAAGTCATCCAACTTGCGTCGAATTGCTTCGTTTTCGATGTAGGTTTTGATTTTCTTCTCCTGTCCCGAAACTGCCCGCACAACGTACCAATTGATTTCGCTCAT